>JAEYXC010000079.1 GCA_023428655.1 Bacillota bacterium
CCATAAGAATCCTGGTTAATGCTCCACCGGCTAATGGAATTACTACAAACAAAACCACGGATAGGATCAGAGTATCCCAAGGAACGGACACATCACTGACACCCAAGAGAAATTTTACGATAGGTATAAACGCGATCAGTATAATCAAATCATTGGTTGCAACCTGTACCACCGTATAGGCCGGGTTGCCCTTGGTGAGCTGACTCCAGACAAAGACCATAGCGGTGCAGGGTGCTGCTCCCAAAAGTACTGCGCCGGCAAGATACTGCTTAGCCAGCTCAGCCGGTATTAACCCTCGAAATATAACATAAAAGAAAAGAATCGCCAAACCATACATCGTAAAGGGCTTAATGAGCCAATTTGTAATCCAAGTTATATAGAGACCCTTGGGATTCTTACGCACATTTTTAATACTCTGAAAATCCACCTTCATCATCATGGGATAGATCATAACCCAGATCAGTATGGCAGTGGGTATCGATACATTGGCATATTCAAAACGATCAAAAAAATTCGGAATGACCGGCAGAAATCGGCCGATCAAAACTCCGATTATCATGCATAAGGCTACCCAAACCGTTAAGTACTTTGAAAAAAATCCTATGTGTGCCACTTGTTTCGTTTTACTCATATTAATCTCCTCAATGTTCCTATCGACTGAAGTTGAGTCCTCAACTCATCGATAATTGTCTATATGAATATTATAGCTTACACATTGATAAAGGTCAATATGTCCTACTGTCAATTATATGTAAAATATCATCAAATGAGTATTCCCTACTGACAGTACCCTCCAGTCTTAGAAAACGCCAATCTTCAACAAATACAACATGGTCGCCACTATATTCCAAGGAATACGAAAATTATATTCGCTTCCAGAAATACATGCAGTGCATAGCAATTTATGAATAACTTATATCTCCTATACATTTTTAATTTAGATGTGAATGCCAAAGACATTGATTTTAAGCAATCATATAATGTATAATATTACCATGTATTTTATTTACAATTGTTTGCAAAAACGATGTAAATGAATCTCTGGAGGAATAAAATATGCATAAAATGATACTTATACTTGTAATGTTTCTTCTGGTTTTATCTGGATGTAAAAAGGATACCGAAATAGTTGAACCATATAAAATGTCAAATCAAATCATTGAAACCATGAATGGTAAAACAGAACAAGGAATTTATGGAATTAATAATTCAAAAAAGCAATTAATCATATATCGGGGTGTCAAAAAAGGAATACAAACAATGTCTTATTCTATTAAAAAAAATGTGCTAACAATTTCCTTTGAGACAGAGGAATTGAATCAACCACAATATTACGTATATAAGATTAATTCTAATTCCCGATTTGACACAATTCAGATTTCAATAGATGGTAAAGATGAGATATTCAATACTATCTTTGTACAATAGTATTGGGAACAAATGAAGCTATAACAGATTGTGTAGCAAGAGATGGAAGCATCTCCTTCTTAAGCCTATACTAATAAAACCCTCCAAACCAAGCGATTTACCACTTGATTTGGAGGGTTTTCCATGGGTGAGAACGCTTTGCTGAAGAAGCATAACACCTCTAATCGATCTCTGAGTTCGGCAAAAGCACCGTAAAAGTACTTCCCTTTCCTAATTCACTTTCCACCGAAACACTGCCACCATGAGCCTGCACAATGGATTTCACAATGGTTAGTCCGATTCCACTACCACCGGTAGTTCGGTTCCTCGATTTATCCGCACGATAAAAACGCTCAAAGATATAAGGAAGCTCTTCCTTGGATATCCCGATTCCATCGTCACGGATGGAAAAGCCCGCGGTATTGTTATGTTCAAACATCGTAAAGGTGATGCTGCAGCCTTCCGTCGAATACTTAATCGCATTACTAAGTAAATTCACAACCACCTGCTTCATTCTGCTATGATCCGCTATAAGCTCTGTATTCGTACCCTTTATCTCAATGGAAAGCTGTTTATTCATGGTCTCTGCCTCGAAGCTGCTGACAACCTGTTCTATCACTGTCCGCAACTCCATTCTCTGTTTATCCAGCTTCAGATTATCCTTCTCCAGCTTCGCAAGGTTTTCTAAGTCTCCGACCAGCTTCCCGATGCGCACCACTTCATCATAACAGCTTTGAAGTCTCTCCGGAGAAGCATCCCAGATCCCTTCCGTCATAGCCTCCAGATAGGATTGCAATATGGTAATCGGTGTTCGCAGCTCATGAGCCACATCCTCGGTCAGCTGTTTACGTAACATCTCCAGGGTCTCAAGAGATTCGGCAAGATGATTAATTGAGGTTATCAGTAACTGAAGCTCTGTGGTATCGCTCTCTTCCTTCAGTCGCACCTCGTATTTACCATCCGCGATCTCCTTTGTAATCTCCACGGTCTTAAGAATCGGTTGACTGATCCGCTTAGCCAATAGACGCCCTACCAAAAAGGATACCACAAGGGAGATCACACCAACACTAACCAAAATAAGATTCAACGAATGTAAAAAGCGAAATTCATTTTCATTCAAAAAGAATGGTCCAAAATAGCTGATACTGACGCTTCCGATCCCTGTTCCCGATTGCTCCAGCTTGTGGGAAACGGATGTAAAATTGCCGTCTATCTGAGGATACTCAATTCTCATTCGCTCGGATATGTCATCCATAATCTGATTACAGAGATTCATATCATGGGACTGAGCATCCCAAATAATCTCACCCTTACCGTCATATACCTTAATAATGTAGCCCTCATACAGCGAAAACATCCCAATGGCATGTACATAATCCAGGTTCCATTGCTTCGTAAACAAGGAATACTGCTGGCTGATGCTGGAGGTAATGATCTGAGTCTTAAGCTCCTGCTGCTTTTGAATATAATTCGTAAATTGCCGATTAATTAGGAGGTTCGAGGTAAAGCTGATAATGGCGATGGTGATCAAGACAATAATTAATATGGTCAGGGACAATCTTGATTTTAAGCTATGTCTCAATTACTCACCTCCAAATTTGTAGCCCACTCCATGGATTGTTTTAACATAAACGGGATTCTTTGGGTCATCCTCGATTTTTTGTCTCAGATTTTTGATATGACTATCAATGGTTCTGTCATAGCCCTCAAATTCATCACCGTAAGCTGCAACAATCAATTCATCTCTAGTAAACACCTTGTTCGGATATCTGGATAAGGTCGCTAACAGCTTATATTCGTTCGGCGTAAGCTTCTTCTCTTCCCCTGCTTTCGTTACCTGATAGCTTTCATGGTCAATGATCAAGTCACCGTTATGATAGGCTCTTTTGGATAATAATCCGTTCAAATCCTCCGAGGATCTCCTAAGAACGGCTTCTATTCTTGCATATAGCGTCTTTAAGCTGAAGGGCTTGGTAATATAATCGTCTGCTCCGATGCCCAGACCTTGCAGCATATCCGCTTCGTCTGCTTTCGCTGTGAGCATGATTACCGGTACCTTGGACCTCCTCCGTATTGCTTTGCATACCTCTTCGCCGGAAAGCTGTGGTAGCATTAGGTCAAGTAAAATCAGACCGACACGTTCCTTCTCAAAAATTTCAAGTGCTCGTTTCCCATTCTCCGCAACAAGCACAGTAAAGCCCTTACTTTCCAGAAAGGACTTTACCACTGCAACTATTTTTTCTTCATCTTCCACAACTAATATTTTGGGAACAAATTGATTCATCAAATATTAACTCTCCACATCAAAGGGTTTTAAGAATTTATCCAATTCTATTTTATTTCCTCGTTCATCCATGGTTTCTACCTTCGCAAATATCCATGTCTCAAGCTTTGTCGGATCCACCCCGGCATCAAGGAAGGGTTGAGGATTTAACACAAATACGATGTCCTTATCATTGGTTTTCATATCCTTTGCCCATTCAAACATATTTCCATTACCGAGATCCACTCCGTAATGATCCAAAGCGGTGTGATAGGTGATATTGTCACGGTAATGCTTCACCAGCTTCTTATAGGAATCGAGGGGGGATGCCTCTCCTACATAGGTAATATTGTCATCACCCAAGTCCGTAGCCAGCACAATCTTATCTCCCGATACCATCTCCTGTGGCAGCTTATTCATATCCAGTCCAGCCTCGATAAAAGGCTGTGCTTCCAACTCAAGCATAACGTCGGTTGTTGACTTACTGAAATCCTTAGTCCAAACAAAGCGTGCCTCCCCATCGGGGGCATTTAAGGACCAGCCGTCTATACTGCCGTCGGTCGAAACCTTTGCCTGAAGTGCATTCAAAACAGCCTCAAAGGATTTCTCCGATTGGTCTCCTATTACATCAAGCTTACCACAAGCTGTTAATCCTAACAAGGCGATACTTATTAAAAGTACTAACACTATTCTTTTCTTCATCCCTATTCCCTCCTTTTATCGATAAGCCTTAAAGCCCTTTAATCGCAGTGCATTGGTAACCACCGATACCGAACTGAAGGCCATTGCCGCTGCCGCAAAAATCGGGTTCAGTAAAGGACCCCCGAACAGATGCAAAATACCTGCCGCTATGGGAATACCTGCCACATTATAGCCAAAGGCCCAAAACAGGTTCTGTTTAATATTTCTGATTGTACTCTTACTTAAATGAATTGCTGTGGGCACATCCATCAGATCACTTCTCATTAATACAATATCCGCTGATTCCATAGCAACATCCGTACCGGATCCGATTGCGATACCAATATCCGCCTGCACAAGTGCCGGAGCATCGTTGATACCGTCTCCAACCATACAGACCTTCTTACCCTCTGCCTGAAGCTTCTTAACCTCATTCGATTTATCCTGAGGAAGTACCTCTGCCAGAACTCGGTCGATCCCTACCTGTTTTGCGATTGCTTCTGCTGTTTGTTTATTATCTCCGGTGATCATTGCCACTTCAATTCCCATGCTCTGAAGCTTCTTAATTGCTTTGGCACTGCTTTCCTTCACAACATCAGCTACCGCAATGACACCGGCCAGGCTACCGTCCATTGCTACATACATCGGGGTCTTTCCTTCCTTCGCAAGCTGGTCGGATCTTTCCTTTAACTCACCCAGAGAGATTCCTCGATCATCCATCAGCTTCTTATTACCGATTAGTACCTTGGAATGATCAATGGTAACCTCAATCCCATGTCCGGGAATGGCTTCAAAGGCTTCCACAGGCAGTAATTCCAGATTGTCCTTTTGTGCACCTCGAAGGATTGCTTCTCCCAAGGGATGCTCAGAGCCCTTCTCACCGGAAGCTGCAATGCGTAGCAATTGATCTCTCTCTATTCCTCCGGTGCTAATAATATCCGTCACCTCGGGCTTTCCTTCGGTGATGGTTCCGGTTTTATCAAATACAATGGTATTAATCTTATGAGCGGTTTCCAAAGCCTCTCCGCCTTTGATCAGAATTCCGTTCTCGGCTCCCTTACCGGTTCCCACCATAATGGCTGTTGGTGTTGCAAGTCCAAGGGCGCAGGGACATGCAATAACTAACACAGAGATGAAAATAGTCAAGGAGAAGGCAAGGGATTGTCCGGTGAGCAACCATGCCAGGAAGGCAATCAGTGCAATTACACATACCACCGGTACAAAGTAACCGGATACAATATCCGCCATCTGAGCAATCGGTGCCTTGGAGCCCTGGGCATCCTCCACCAGCTTGATAATCTGAGCTAAGGCAGTATCCGCCCCCACCTTGCTGGCTTTAAATTGAATCATGCCATTCTTGTTAATACTGGCTGCGAATACCTTATCTCCTACCTTTTTGTCCACAGGCATACTTTCTCCGGTTAGCATAGCCTCATCAATACTTGTATGCCCCTCTATTACAACCCCATCTACGGGAATCTTCTCACCCGGTCTTACCAAAACAATATCACCAATTTCAACGTCCTCAATGGGCAGCTCGATTTCCTTCCCCTTTGAGATAATTGTGGCTGTCTTAGGAGCTAATCCCATGAGCTTTTTTATCGCCTCCGAGGTCTTTCCTTTGGATACCGCCTCTAAGGACTTGCCAAGCAGAATGAGCGCAATAATTACACCCGCTGTTTCAAAATACAAGCTCTCCACTGCGCCAAAGTTACCCTGCACAATTTGATAAGTATTATATAAGCTGAATAGAATTGCTGCTGTGGTGCCTATGGCCACTAAGGAATCCATGTTCGGACTACGTTTTATCAGTGCCTTAAAGCCAACCGTATAAAAGCGATAACCTGCAATAATTATGGGTGTTGTTAAACAGATTTGCAGTAGTGCAAACCGTAAGGGATAAATCATCGGATTCAAGGACCTGGGAATTGGAAAGGGCCACCAGGAAACCATTGGTACCATTGCAAAATATAACAAGGGAATACCGAAGGCAGTTGCGATCACGAATTTAGTCCACAGGACTTTTATTTCCTTTTCTTTACGTACCTTATCCTGATCCGCAGAA
Organism: Bacillota bacterium; assembly: GCA_023428655.1. GTDB lineage: Bacteria > Bacillota > Clostridia > Lachnospirales > Lachnospiraceae > Mobilitalea. The sequence goes on from JAEYXC010000079.1 coordinate 6,417, forward strand.
TTCTTATCCGCTACAAGAACCTGATACCCTGTATGAATGATACAATCCTTGATCGCTGATATACGGATGACCTCAGGATCATATTCTAGGGTCGCTTTCTCGGTAGCCAGGTTCACAGAAACCTTACTGATGCCCTCTAATTTTGAGATTGCTTTCTCTACTCTTTGAGAGCAGGCGGCACATGTCATGCCTCCAATTTTGATTGTTTCCTTGTTCATAATATATTCTCAACCTTTCCTTATTTTTATCCTGCCTATTCCTTCCCATTACTCCAATTTTCAAATATAACCGTTGCTTCTGTTAGAAAATCCTTTGATATGGTTATTGTTTCAGCATCAACTTTTTTATATTCGCTTGTAATAGGAACCGGATTACAGCCACCCTTTGTTATCTCAACATCTCCCATGCCAAAACGATTTTTACAATTTTGACAAATCAATTGATCACCCTCCTGCTCATAGTAGCCTTGACCTGAGCCATAGCATACCTGACAGGTGTTAAAAGCGGTTCTTATTGTTCCATCGGGAGCTTTTACCGCAATCACCTCTAAGTCGATACC
>JAEYXC010000087.1 GCA_023428655.1 Bacillota bacterium
TCGGCAAGCCGGCAAAAATCAGAGCCAGAATAAAAGCAACAATCGAAAACACAGCAAAGAAGTTTCTAACGGATGTATTTAACACAATGGAAATCAGTGCATCGATGGAAGTAATCTATGATCAGGATAATTCTACAGTTGAGGTAAATATTGACGGCGACGAGATGGGTGTTTTGATTGGTAAGAGAGGACAAACCCTCGATTCCCTACAATATTTGGTTAGTTTAGTAGTAAACAAGAATAGTGAAAATTATATTAAGGTTAAGCTAGATACCGAAAATTATAGGGCAAGAAGAAAAGAAACGCTTGAGAATCTTGCTAAAAACATCGCTTTCAAGGTAAAGAGATCCAGAAAACCAGTATCCCTTGAGCCTATGAACCCTTATGAAAGAAGGATAATTCATTCCGCTTTACAGAATGATAAGTATGTAGAGACCTATTCAGAAGGGGAAGAGCCTTATCGTAAGGTTGTAATTAATGTTAAAAAAACATACCGTGACAGTAGACCGAACAACAGACCAGCCGGTAATAGTAATTACCGTAAGGACGATCGAAAAGGTGGTAGTAGCTCCGGAGGTTTTAATAAGGGATATAATAAACCCTTTAATACCAGCAAGAGTGGCTATAACAAGAACTATAGCACGGATTACAAGAAGGACTATGAGAAATATAAGGAAAGCAAAGAAAAAGAGAACCAAGCAGCTAAAACTGTCTAAGCTTTTTGTATGTTGAAAAGGGGTGTCTTAAAAGTAGAGCATACTTTAAGACACCTTTTTATTCTTAAAGAAATAATGCTTCAAAGGTTAAAGGAAGGAGGAGACGTTATGACAGCTGAAACAATAGCAGCAATTGCAACAGGTTTAAGTAATGCAGGCATTAGTATGATACGGATTAGTGGTGATAAGGCCTTCGAGATTATTGATCGAATCTACCGTTCTAAAAATGGGAATAAGGTTCTTTCAAAGGAAAAAAGCCATACCATTCACTATGGCTTTATTGTAGATGAGGAACGTATCATTGATGAAGTTATGGTAACAATAATGCGCTCCCCGTCTACCTATACCAGAGAGGATATCATAGAGATTAATTGCCATGGTGGATTGATTGTTACAAGAAAGCTATTGGAAACCGTACTGAAATATGGTGCAAGAATAGCAGAACCGGGAGAGTTTACAAAGCGTGCTTTTTTGAATGGGAGGATCGATTTATCCCAAGCGGAGGCTGTCTGTGATATTATATCTGCCAAAAACGAATTATCATTGCAAAATTCCCTAAATCAGCTAAGAGGAAAAGAACGTAAGATTATCATAGACCTTCGGGAAAGGATCCTTCGGGATATTGCATTTATTGAAGCTGCACTGGATGATCCTGAGCATATCAGTCTGGAGGGCTTTAGTGATTTATTGAAGGAACACCTTTCGGAAGAAATAAGAATGATAGAACAGCTGCTTCGTGATGCAGATAACGGTAAAATCATAAAGGAAGGTATTAAGACGGTAATCATCGGTAAACCGAATGCAGGAAAATCCAGCTTACTTAATACATTAGTTGGAGAGGAACGGGCCATCGTTACGGATATAGCCGGTACTACCCGTGATACCTTAGAGGAAACCATTAATCTAAATGGTATCCTGCTTAATGTCATTGACACCGCCGGCATCAGAGATACGAAAGATATAATTGAGAAGATTGGTGTGGAAAAAGCGATTAAGATTGCCTCAGGAGCAGATTTAATTATATATGTTCTGGATTCTTCCACGGAGCTTGATGGTAATGATAAAGCCATTATGGAGCTGATTGAGGATAAGAAGGCAATTTTACTTTTAAATAAATCGGATTTGGAATCCCAAATTACAGTGGGGCAAATAAAAGCAATGACGGATCATCCAATCATACCGATATCGGTAAAAGAGAATACCGGTATTCATGACTTGGAGCAAGCCATTAAGGAGATGTTCTTTGAAGGGAAGATAACCTTTAATGAAGACATTTATATTACAAATGAGCGTCATAAGGAAGCTTTTATTCAGGCACTTCAAAGCCTTCGACTGGTAGAACAAAGTGTTGAGTTAGATATGCCGGAGGATTTTTATTCAATCGATTTAATGAGTGCCTATGAGCTCTTAGGCAAAATTATTGGTGAGAATGTGGAAGAGGATTTGGTTAATATGATATTTAAAGAATTCTGCATGGGTAAATAACAGCTAATCAGAAATTCTTTTGTTAGTAGCTGTACCAAAGAGTCAGCATGGGAGGATGTTATGTCTTACGTTTATGAGAGTTATGATGTGGTAGTGGTCGGAGCAGGACATGCCGGATGTGAAGCTGCTTTAGCTTCAGCGAGACTGTCACAAAAAACGATACTATTTACCATCAGTATGGATAGTATTGCGATGATGCCATGTAATCCGAATATAGGGGGAACGTCAAAGGGACATCTAGTAAGAGAAATTGATGCTTTAGGCGGTGAGATGGGTAAGAACATTGACAAAACCTATATCCAGTCTAAGATGCTAAATATTTCAAAGGGACCCGCAGTTCACTCCCTGCGAGCACAAGCAGATAAACAGGAATATTCGAAAACCATGCGAATGGTTCTGGAAAATACGCCGAACCTCACCTTAAAACAGGCGGAGGTCGTAAAGATTCTAACGGAGAATAATAAAGTAAGTGGTGTAATGACTTATTCGGGAGCAATCTACCCTTGCAAAGCCGTCATATTATGTACCGGGACTTATTTGAATGCAAGATGTATCTATGGTGAGACGGTTAATTATACCGGTCCCAATGGTTTACAATCAGCGACCCATTTAACGGAGGCTTTAAAGGAATTGGGAATTGAAATGACCCGATTTAAGACCGGAACACCTGCCAGAATTGATAAAAGATCCATTGACTTTGACAAGATGGAGGAGCAATTTGGAGATGAAACGGTTGTTCCATTTTCCTTTACGACAAAGAAGGAAGATTTAAATAGAACGCAAATATCATGCTGGTTGACCTATACCAATGAAAAAACACATGAAATAATAAGCGATAATATCGATAGATCACCACTTTATAGTGGAGATATTAAGGGTACCGGTCCGCGCTATTGCCCTTCCATCGAGGATAAGGTTGTTAAATTTGCCGATAAGGATAGACATCAGGTATTTATTGAGCCGGAAAGTCTATCAACAAATGAAATGTATATTGCCGGAATGTCCAGCTCACTCCCGGAGGATGTCCAGTATCAGATGTACCGATCTGTTCCGGGTCTGGAAAATGCCAATATTGTCCGTAATGCATATGCTATTGAATATGATTGCATTAATCCGTTGCAGTTAAAACCTTCCCTGGAGTTTAAATTAGTGGAGGGTCTATTCAGCGGAGGGCAATTTAACGGAAGCTCCGGTTATGAAGAGGCTGCAGCACAGGGATTGATCGCCGGTATTAATGCTGCCATGAAAATACTTGGTCGAAGTCCTCTTATTATTGATCGTTCGGAAGGATACATTGGTGTTTTGATTGATGACCTGGTAACAAAAGAAACACATGAACCCTATCGAATGATGACCTCAAGAGCAGAATATCGATTATTACTTCGACAGGATAATGCAGATTTGCGATTAACAAAGAAGGGTTATGAAGTTGGATTAATAGACGAGGAACGTTACCAGCATCTCATTAAAAAGGAAGCTCAGATCGATAAGGAAATGAGAAGATTGGAGAGTACTGTCATTGGAGCGAATAAGGAAGTTCAACAGCTTTTAATACAGTATCAAAGCTCTCCTCTTAATACTGCTACTACTCTGGCAGAATTAATTAGAAGACCGGAGCTATCCTATGAATTATTGGAGCCCATCGATAAGAATCGCCTTCCATTATCCGAGGAAGTAATTGAACAGGTTAATATCAACATCAAGTATGATGGTTATATCAAAAGACAGTTAAGCCAGGTTGATCAATTCAAAAAGCTAGAAAACAAAAAGATTCCAGAGGATATAGACTATATGGCAATCTCAAGCTTACGAATTGAAGCTAGACAAAAACTCATGAAGTTTCAACCAAGTAATATTGGTCAGGCATCTAGAATCTCAGGAGTGTCACCGGCTGATATATCTGTTCTCTTAGTATATTTAACACAGGTAAATAATGAGAAGAAGAAGTAGCATTTGAAGTAAGATAAATTTGAAATAGTTATAATGTAATATTGGGTTATTATACAGAACAGAAATTTATGATGGTGTGCGTACCGTATCGGAGGAATAGTATGGATTATAGGCTCTATCCGGAAATGAAGGAATTTGAACAGGGATTAAAGGACTTAAATCTTGAGCTGACAGATTATCAAAAACAGCAATTTGTTGATTACTATGAAATGTTGATTGAGAAGAATAAGGTAATGAATCTTACTGCTATAACAGAATTTTCTGAAGTAATCAAAAAGCACTTTCTAGATTCCTTAGCCCTGGTAAAGGTAATAGAACTGAAAAATCAAAAACTACTGGATCTTGGTACCGGAGCTGGATTCCCTGGGATTCCGTTAAAAATTGTTTTTCCCGATGTAGAAATAGTACTTTTAGATTCTTTAAATAAACGATTGGTATTTCTTCAAGAGGTGATAAATAAGTTACAGCTTCACAAAATCAATACGCTTCATGGTAGAGCCGAGGATTATGGAAGATCTTCTGAATTTAGAGAAAGTTTTGACTTATGTGTATCACGTGCAGTAGCTAAGTTGTCTTCTTTATCCGAATTATGTGTACCATATGTGAAAAAAGACGGATTTTTTATTTCTTATAAATCTGGTAAAGTAGAGGAGGAGCTTATTTCTTCTGAGCGAGCATT
>JAEYXC010000097.1 GCA_023428655.1 Bacillota bacterium
CACCCTCGTACTGCATGGATTCCTTCGCAGCTGAGAAGGCAGAATATTCATATGTCGCTTGAAAGCTCTGGTAAATACATCATAGCTCTCAAACATATAATCCGCAGCAATTTCCGTAAGACTTTTACTACTATGTGCAATATCAAAGGCAGAGTTAGCAAGCCTGCGAAGCAGAATATAACGGGACAGCGTGATGCCCGTGCTTTCCTTAAAGGTCTCCCTGATATGACGGTAAGAGAAGCCTAGGGACTTCTCCAGCTCCCCATAGTCAATGGTTTCCTTTACTCTGGTCTCGATAAAGGTAGCTGTAGACCATATAAACGACGAAGTATCCATTTTGATACCACCTTTCTTACTCTTAAGCTAGGTTATGTGCCTCCTGATAGCTGGTACAATCCTGTACTCTTGAGAGGAGATGACCTGTCACTGCTACTTACTTCCGGAAGTGATTTCTATTATAACAAAGAGGGCAAAAACCACTCGATGTTTTTGACCCTCTTTATAAATCCATCTTATACTGATATCCAAAGTTCTCTTCCTTCACTACTTCCCGAACCAACTGGGGCGGTACTCTTTTTAAGAAATCTCCCGTAGCCTGATCTTCCATAATCCAGGTTGAGATCTCTTCTTTCGGGATGACTAAAGGCATTCGGGTATGAATCTCCTTCATGGATTCGTTGGCCTCCGTGGTTAAAATAACGAACCGAAGCTCATCCCGGTAATGGGTATATAAGCCGGCCATATACAATACCTTTCTTCCCTCCATACGGAACAAGAATTTTCGTTTTTCACTATCCCATTCATAGAATCCCGTAGAAGGAATGATACAACGGCGGCTGTGAAGGCTGTCCCGGAAGGTCCTCTTCGATGAGGCTGTCTCGGAACGAGCATTGATAATGACTCCCTTCTCATCGAATTTCGGAAAGCCCCAGGCACTGATGGTCGGTGATATCTCTTCCTGCTCCCGGATTAGAATAGGAGCTTGATTTGTTGGATAGACATCTCCCCTTTTAACCTCTGCTGTATGGTGAAGCTTTGCATTCAGCTTCTCTAATATTTCAATGATCTCATCATTTTGTTCCACTGTAAAATTATATCTTCCACACATAGGTAACCTCCTTTTCTAACACTTATTTTAACATATTTTGGTCTATTTCCATAGAGAATATTTCCTTCTTAAAAAAAAGATCAAAAGTTGTTTGACATTTTTAAAAATTCGATTATGATAGAGTATGGTGTTTATGAAAACATTCAAAATTATTCACTATTCCAACTCATTTAATATAAAATAAAGTCGTAAAATATCCGATAACAATTTGTAATAGTTCATCCATGCAAATTCCATGCATAACTCCAAACGAAGCTTCTTTCCTTTCCATCTCCTACTAAAATTGTAGGGAATTCTGCATAAGCGAGGCAGCGAAACAAAATATGGCTTAGGACTGAATTGTTACAACAACAAATAATTTATTCAAGGGAGGATACCATATGAAAACCGGTTTTGATCCACAGAGGTATATCGATGAGCAGTCTAAGTTCATTCTCGAGCGTGTGAATGACTATGATAAGCTATATCTGGAATTTGGAGGTAAACTAATTGGGGACAAGCATGCAAAGCGCGTACTTCCCGGCTTTGACGAGGATGCGAAAATCAAGTTACTCCAGAAGCTGAGGGACCAAGCCGAAATCATAATTTGCGTCTATGCAGGTGATATTGAGCGCAATAAAATCCGTGGTGATTATGGTATTACCTACGATATGGAGGTGCTTCGCTTGTTGGATGACCTTCGCAGCTTCGGCCTGGAGGTGAACAGCGTCGTCATTACACGTTATAACAAACAGCCTGCCACCACTGTATTTATCAATAAATTAGAGCGTCGTAATATTAAGGTATATACTCATGCTGCCATTCCCGGTTATCAGGCGGACGTGGACATGATCGTAAGTGAGAGTGGTTACGGTATCAATCCCTATATCACCACCACAAAACCGATTGTAGTGGTTACCGCTCCGGGTCCCAACAGCGGTAAGCTGGCAACCTGCTTAAATCAGCTCTATCACGAATATAAACTGGGTCATAGCGCAGGCTATTCCAAATTCGAGACCTTCCCCGTATGGAATGTCCCCTTAAAGCATCCTCTTAATATCGCTTATGAGGCGGCAACTGTAGATTTAAAGGATGTTAACATGATGGATAACTTCCATTTTGAGAGATATCAGCAGGTATCCGTTAATTATAACCGTGACCTGGAGATGTTCCCGGTCATCAAACGTATTATCGAGAAGATTACGAATAAGGAATCCGTATATCAATCTCCCACCGATATGGGCGTGAATCGGGTTGGCTTTGGAATCACCGATGATGCTGTTGTATCGGAGGCCTCCAAGCAAGAGATCATCCGTCGCTATTTCACAACCATATGTGATTTTAAGAAGGGCCAGCTGGACGAAGAATCCGTGAACCGCATGAAGGTAATCATGGAGGAGGTTGGATTAAAGCAGGAGGATCGCCGTTGTGTGCTTCCGGCTCGCGAGTACGCAGCCAAGCTAAAGGAAAGCAGTGCCGATAATGAGACCGTTGCTGTTATTGCCTTTGAGTTCGAGGATGGCAAGATTATTACCGGCAAGGGCTCCGCAACCATGGATTGCTGCTCCGCTGCTCTCCTCAATGCAATCAAATACCTGGCAGGGATCAGTGATGATATCTTCCTCCTATCCCCTCTGATTTTGAATACGATTCGTGATCTGAAGGAACGTGATCTTCGTAGCAAGGTTACCTGTCTGAATGCAAATGAGATTCTCATTGCCCTCAGTATCTGTGCTGTCACCAACCCTACTGCACAGCTTGCCTATGAGAAATTATCCTCCCTTGCCGGCGTACAGGCCCATTGTACCGTTATCTTGAATCGCAACGACGAGCAGATCTTGAGAAAGCTTGGCATTGATGTTACCTGCGATGCCGTATATCCTTCCGAGAATCTGTATTATGTATAGATGCACCCTAAAACGAAGCCGTTCTTAATTGTACAAGGTATACTTGACGTAGCCAGCTGCCTTTGCTATAATTTATAGACGAAAGGACAGGTGCTACACTTGGACGAAGCAGTCAGGCGATTTAACCATATGTTAAAGCAATAAACATATCTGTTTTTTTAAAGGACAATATTATATTGTCCTTTTTGTAGTGTGTTTTATATGCATCCATCTGTTGAACAGATAAATGTCTAGCACATACAGTCCTTACTAATCCCAGTTCTATGCTTCTATTACATAGAACTAATATGCTTACTTTAAAGGAGGTAAATTTTTTTGCCAGAAAGTGATCCTATATTAGGACAAATTTTATTACAGGTTATTCTTATTCTTCTTAACGCTATATTTGCTTGTGCTGAAATCGCTGTCATTTCAATGAATGATAATAAACTCGCAAAGCTGTCAGCCAGCGGTGATAAGCGCGCTATCAGATTATCAAAGCTAACTGCGCAGCCTGCTCGATTCCTTGCTACCATTCAGATTGGTATTACACTAGTAAACCTTCTAGGAAGTGCGTTTGCTGCAGAAAATTTCTCTGATCGCTTGACGAATGCCATGGTAAACCTTGGTGTCAAAATTCCGGTATCCGTACTTGACACCTTATCCGTAATCATCATTACACTCGCACTCACCTATTTTACGGTAACCCTTGGTGAGCTTGTTCCAAAGCGGATTGCTATGAAAAAATCAGAACAGCTTGCACTAGGTATGTCGCAATTAATTTTTGTAGTTTCCAAAATCTTTGCGCCGATTGTGTGGTTATTAACGGTTTCAGCAAACGGACTGTTAAAAATACTGGGTATTAATCCACAGGATGAGGATGAAGAAAATACGGAAGAAGAAATCCGTATGATGGTAGATGCCGGCAGTGAAAAGGGAACTATACATCCCGATGAAAAGAATATGATACAGAACATATTTGAATTTGATGATATTATAGCCGGAGAAATAATGACACATAGAACAGAGGTTTCTCTCTTATGGCTGGACGAAACGGATGATCAATGGGATCAGACTATCATTGAAAGCAAGCATTCCATATATCCCATTTGCTCTGAAAGCCCGGATAATATTGTTGGTGTTCTTTATGCAAAGGATTATTTCAGATTAAAGAATAAGACGCGTGAGAACATCATGAAACATGCTGTTCAACAAGCATATTTCGTACCCGAGTCAGTGAAAGCCGATGTCCTATTAAGAAATATGAAGATTAGCAGAAACCATTTTGCTGTAGTACTTGACGAATACGGCGGCGTGAGCGGAATAATAACAATAAACGATTTATTGGAGCAATTGGTGGGAGACCTTGAAGATGACCAGACAGCACCAAAGGAATTGCCCCCCATTGAGCGCATTGATTCAAATACCTGGCTTATACAGGGAAGTACTTCCTTAGATGAAGTCTCACAGCAAATAGGTGTATTACTTCCGGAAGACGATTACGATACCTTTGGCGGATTTGTATTTAGCATTTTAGGCACAATCCCCGAGGACGGTAGTACTCCCGAGATAGAGGATTATGGATTAGTAATTAAAGTTCAATGCATTAAAGATCATAGACTTGAAAGTGCCTTAGTTTGCTTAGCTGATACCTCATATTCAAAAAGCTAGTAGCCTAAACATTTTCAGTTTGAGTATTTATAGAATCTGTTCATATATTGAATAAGGACCTAAGGGCTGTTATAAAAGCTATGGTATAAAGGAAGGAAAGGACAACACGCATCCGTCAAACCGTGTATTATAGGATGCATGCGGTCCTTTCCTTCCTTATTCCATTTTACTTTTTAAAGCTGATGGCATTCCAGGCCTCACTGTTCACCACCACATCATAATTGGCAGTCCAGTCTTCATAAAGCTGAGCAAATAGCTCAGTTCTTCGTTGATTGATAATCTCTTCCTTCTTCTGAATTGTAGCATCGGCATCATAATCCGATACACAATAAAGAATATGCCAGCCATAATCCGTAGAGATAATGTTACTCACCTGGCCGGTCTTAAGCGTAAAGGCAGCTTGCTCAAAGGCGTCACTATATTCCTCCGGCCCTTCTCCTCGCCCAAAGGTATATTCTATGGTCTCTGCTTCGGAATTTGCTTCTGCAAGGGCATAAAAATCCTCAGTGGTCTTCGCCTGCTCCAATAGATTTTGAACCTTCTCATAGGCTTCTGTCTTCTCGTCAGGGGATGCCTCTATCTTATTTCCACTGCTATCATAATTGATACTGTGAATCAATATCTGCTGAATCGTAATCTGCTTTGACTCCAGGTCTGACACCTTGTTATCCACATTAATTGTATAATGCTCAAAGGTCTTCTCTGCTAGGAGATTATCCGCATATACCTGTCGCAGAAGCTCCTCCGTAATCAGATATTTGCTGATATCCTCCGAGGTTAGCCCTTCAAAGTGCTCCTTCGCATATGCATTGGCATCGGCCAGCTCCTCCTCGGACAAGGTAATGCCTTCCTTGGCGGCTTCTGCACCGATGATCTTCAACTCGGTAATCTGATTTATTACCTCCTCCTTAATCATCGTTCCAAAGGTCTCTCCATTGCCGAAAATATCTGCCTCCCAGATATCATTGCCATATTCCCTCTCGTAATTCTCCTGGGCGGACTTCAGATATACCATAGCCTCATTATAGTATATTCGCATATCTCCGATCATGGCCATAAGCTCACCGGAATTAGCCTGTCCGGTCTCCTTCTTTTCCTCCTGTACCTTCGGATCAACTACATAGTAGGATAATTCAGTAACGGTATTTTGATCAACATCATAGG
>JAEYXC010000162.1 GCA_023428655.1 Bacillota bacterium
TTTTCTCGATTACACTCCCTCTGATCTCATCCACCATGTTCTTTGTAACGGTTACAAGAATCATTAGTGCCTTGCAGGTCTTTGATACCATATTTATGATGATGGACAGGACCAATCCGGCACTTCCGAAAACACAATCATTGGTATACCTGTTCTACCGCTATTCCTTTACGGAATCGAATAAAGGATACGGATCAGCAATTGTAATGCTATTGCTTCTGGTGATTATGATCGTTACGGTGGTACAGATGAAGCTTCAGAAAAAATGGGTAAATTATAACTAGGGGGGAGTAGAGATGAATAAAAAAATCAGCAATATCATTATTTACATAATTTTAATTATCGGTGCTGTAACAATGCTTGTTCCCTTCCTATGGATGGTCCTGACTTCCTTTAAGACAATTTCGGAATCTACGCAAATGAATCCCTTTGTCATCTTTCCATCAAAATGGAGATCGGACGCGTTTACCTCAGTACTCAGTAAAATGAATTTTGAACGATTATACTTTAACACCTTTTTATTAATTATCGGTCGTGTTATATGCGCGGTTCTTACCTCAGTTATGGCAGGCTATGCCTTTGGAAGGCTGACGTTTAAAGGTAAAAATATTGCTTTTGCCTTAGTATTGTTCCAGATGATGGTACCTTCCCAAATATTTATTATACCTCAGTATCTTATCGTAAGTAGATTAGGTATGCTTAACACATTATTTGCGCTCCTCTTTCCGGGACTCGTAACAGCCTTTGGAACCTTCCTTTTAAGACAGTCATTTATGAGTCTTCCAAAGGATTTGGAGGAAGCGGCAAGGCTTGATGGCTGCAACATAGGGCAGACCTTCCTGTATATCATGGCTCCACTGACAAAGTCATCAATGACCGCACTTGGAATCTTTACCGCTTTGTTTGCGTATAAGGACTTAATGTGGCCATTGGTAGTAAATACAGAGCAAAATACAATGCCCTTATCTGCGGCACTGGCCAAATTACAGGGACAATTTGCAGCAAACTATCCGGAGCTTATGGCAGCATCCTTGCTGGCATGTATTCCGATGATGGTGATTTATATTATTTTCCAGAGGCAATTTATAGAAGGAATCGCAACCAGCGGAAGTAAATTATAGTAAGCAATAAAGTTGAACATTAGGAGGAAACATGCCAATTATATATCATGAACAATCAAAAGAATTCCATATATTTAATCAAGAAATCAGCTATATCATTGAAATTATGGAGGACAATCAGCTCGGTAATCTTTACTATGGAAAAAAAGTCAGGGATAAGGAAGCATTCTCATATTTACATGAAGAGCATGTGAGACCCTTGGGAGCGATACACCTTCCTGCACCGTCAAAGCTTTGCTTACAATACACAAAGCAGGAATATCCTTCCTATGGTACGGGAGATTTTCGTTATCCAGCCTTTGAGATAAAGCAGGTGAATGGAAGCAAAATCAGTAATTTCGAGTACCGGAACCATACGATTTATCAGGGCAAAAGGGAGATTAAGCCACTACCTGCGACCTATGTGGAAGAGGTTAGCGAGGCAACAAGCTTGGAGATAGAGCTTTATGATGACCTGCTTCAGATGAAGTTGGCACTGACCTATACCATTTATGAGAATATGCCGGTTATAACAAGAAATGCAAAATATATTTATATGGGAACCGAGTCCGTGACGTTAACCAGAGCAATGAGCGCTAGTATTGATCTACCGGACATGGATTACGAGATGATACATTTATCCGGTGCCTGGGCCAGAGAACGATATGTGAAAAACAGAAGGCTGGAACACGGTATTCAATCCGTCTATAGTATGCGTGGCGCAAGCAGTCTGGAGCATAATCCGTTCCTGGCACTGAAGAGGACACATACAACGGAAGAAATCGGGGAGGTGTATGGTTTTAGTCTTGTTTATAGCGGAAGCTTTCTGGCACAGGTAGAGGTATGCACCCATGATATGACAAGGGTGATGCTTGGAATTCATCCAGATACCTTTGAATGGTTAATGAATCCAGGGGATAAGTTTCAGACGCCGGAATTGGTTATGGTTTATTCTGATCAGGGCTTAAATGGAATGAGCCAGACCTATCATAACCTATATCGTACCCGCTTGGTTCGAGGTGTTTGGAGGGATCGAGTCAGACCGGTGCTTTTGAATAACTGGGAAGCCACCTATATGGACTTTGATGAAGAAGCTATTTTGAAAATAGCATCAAAGGCAAAAAGTGTCGGTGTAGAGCTATTTGTATTGGATGATGGTTGGTTTGGTACAAGAAATGACGATACACAGGGGCTTGGAGATTGGTATGCTAACCTTGAAAAGCTGCCAAACGGAATTAGTGGATTATCCGATAAAATAGATGCCCTGGGAATGAAATTCGGTCTTTGGATTGAACCGGAGATGACGAATAAGAACAGCGAATTGTACCGAGCTCACCCGGATTGGATTTTGTCGACACCCGGGCGCTTTGAAAGTCATAGCCGTCAACAGCATGTCCTTGATTTTTCAAGAAAAGAGGTCGTTGATTATATTCACGAAATGATCTCGAAGATTATGCGGGAATCCAAAATCTCGTATATAAAATGGGATATGAACCGCTATATAACAGAGTGCTATTCCAGAACGGCTTCAGCAGCGGAGCAGGGAATGGTAATGCATCGATATATTCTTGGAGTTTATGACCTATATACCAGACTTACCACAGAGTTTCCTGAGGTACTATTCGAATCCTGTTCCAGCGGAGGTGGTCGCTTTGATCCGGGAATGTTGTATTTCTCACCTCAGGTATGGTGCAGTGATGATACAGATGCTTATGAGCGCTTGAAGATTCAGTACGGAACCAGTTATGTATATCCGGTTTCCACCATAGGTGCACATATATCGGCGGTACCGAATCATCAGCTAGACAGAATAACACCCTTACAGACAAGAGGAAATGTCGCGTTCTTTGGTGCATTTGGGTATGAGCTGGATTTGAACAAGCTTGATGAAACAGAGCTTCTCACGGTGAAGGAGCAGATTCGCTATTTCAAGGAAAACCGAGCGCTGCTACAGCAAGGTGTATTCTATCGTCTGAAGAGTCCCTTTGAAGGAAACGACACTGCTTGGATTGTAATATCAGAGGATCGGTCCCAGGCAATTGCGGGTTATTATCAGGGATTAAATAGAGTGAATACCGGTTATCTACGCTTCAAAGTAGTTGGTCTTGACCCGGATACCTTATATGAGGTTACAAGCTTTGGACGGACCAGCCAGGCTTATGGGGATGAGTTGATGAACATAGGCTTACAGATTAATCGAAAGGATCTGAATCTTGTGGGCGGAGATTTTGCATCCGTTTTATTTGATATTCGCAAATTGAGTTAATGCTTCATAACAAGCCTTGAATTGGTCTGCCGCATCATTGCGGCAGGCCTTTTTGCTGTTATGGATGATGAAAGGATGCTACGAAGGTTTACGAATGAAAGAATATTAAGTACAATTTTTATAGAATATGGACACATTATTAAATTAAAATTCCTGATGAAGAGTGATATTATGATAAAGTAATATCAGTAAAAATAAGAGGGAGGATTCATTATGAGATGGAAAAAAGTACTTTCACTAATGCTTGTTATGGTTCTTGTATGTGCAAGCTTGCTGGGTTGCGCAAGTGGTGCTAAGACAACCGACGTAACTTCAACTGAAAAGGAAACCACCAATGAGGCTTCAAAGGATGAGAAAAAGGAAGAAGTAAAAGAAGACTCAAAAGGTGGTAAGGAAGCTAAAAATGGAATTGTTTTAACGGACCAAGAAATGACAATTACTTTGTGGGATATCGCTACAGAAGATCCCGCACTTTCCACTCAGCAGGGAGCAGTCGATCGCTTTATGGCAGATTTTCCGAATATCAAGGTTGAAACGACTCATATTCAGAATGATACCTATAAGCAAAAGCTAATCGTTGCTATGAGCTCCGGAGAATGCCCCGATATGTATATGCATTGGGGTGGAGGCCCTATGAATGAGTATATCAACTCCGGCTTTGCAGTACCGATTACGGATTTAATGAAAAATCATTGTGATGTTGATTTCCTTGATGCTGCAATTGCTCAGAGCAGTTATAAAGGTGAGATTTATTCCGTACCCTACGGTGGTATTGGTGGCAGTGGAGTATTCTATAATAAAACAATCTTTTCAAAGCTTGGTATTTCCGTTCCTACAACAATTGCCGAGTTAGAGAAGGCCTGCGAGACTCTAAAGGCCAATGGCTACATTCCCTTTACCTTAGCGAATCAGAACAAGTGGACAGGTTCCATGTATTTCATGTACCTGGCTGCTCGCTATGGTGGAGTGGATGAATTCAATGCTGCGGTTGAGGGTACCGGATCCTTTGAATCCGATGCGTTTAAGTATGCAGGCGAGACCATCCAGAAGTGGGTTAAGGCTGGATATTTCCCGGATGGTGTTAACAGTATGAATGCGGATGACGGACAGGATAGACAGTTATTATATACTGAGGAAGCAGCGATGATGCTCCATGGCTCCTGGCAAGCATCTTCCATGAAGAGGGATAACGAAGAGTGGTATAAAGCTAACATCGATTACTTTACATTCCCGAAGCTTGAAACAAGTAATGCGGAGCAGAATATTGTGGTTGGTACCTCCATCGGTAACGGCTTCTCCTTCAATACCGGTGATGATGTTGAAAAATTAAAGGCTTGCTTTGTACTCGCAACACAATATTATAACGACGATACATATAATAAGGCACAGCTGGATTCGGGAACCATCTCTTCTATCAAGGGAATGGGTGACTCTGCAGAGGATATTTGTGTACAGAAGATTTGGGCGGATTTTACCAATGCGAAGAATGTACAGTTATGGTATGACCAATATCTTCCTCCTGCAGTAAGTGAGGTTCATCAGTCAACCTGTCAGGAAATCTTTGGTCTGACAATTACACCGGATGACGCGAATAAAAAACTACAAGCTGCAATGCAGGAATACTTATCGAAACAATGATCGTGATATCGGTTAAACGATCTGAAGCAGTCAGCGCTTCACGCAATAAGCTATGATCATATCGTGACAAATACAGCCCGCAGTGAGTAATATTTAGGCCTTCCTGCGGGTTGTATTTAAATAAATGTCTGGTTGTTGACTGTAATCGATTTCTATTGGAGGGAAACATCATTGAAAAATAATACATATACCTCGTTATCGAAGCAAAGGGTAAAAAGTACCCGTTTTGCTGCGACCGTATTTTTGCTTCCGGTAATTCTGATCATGATGATCTATATTGTATATCCAATCTATTCCACCTTTTCAACAAGCTTATATGAATGGAACGGTATATCCTCGAATAAGACATTCATCGGTTTTGACAACTGGAAGAAATTAATAGTGGATGGTGACTTTTGGAAAGCCTTTAAAAACAACATAATCCTTATGGTATGCTCCATCCTCATACAGATACCCATAGGTCTGTCACTTGCTACCTTCTTGGATGCCGGAGGAAGAAAGCTGAATATTTTTAAGGTATTATGGTTCTTACCCTTTTTAATGTCGTCCGTAGCAATCGGATTTCTTTTCTCCTATGCTTTGGCAACGACGGGAGGGATGTTCTCAACCATATCCCAGGCCTTCGGTGGAGGAAAGATCGATCTGCTGGGACGTGCACCTCAAGCCCTGTATGCTGTTATTGGTGTTGTCGCTTGGCAGTTCATTCCGTATTATATGGTATATTTCATGGCAGGCTATAGTGGTATTGACACGGATGTCTATGAAGCTGCTATTATTGATGGTGCCACAAGAGGCAAATATTTTCGCTATGTAGCATTGCCGCTTCTAAAGCCATCGATCCGTACCGCTTGTATCTTATCCCTAATCGGTTCCTTAAAATATTTTGATTTAATCTATGTTATGACCGGTGGTGGACCCGGTACTGCAACCGAATTGATGGCTACTTATATGTATAAGCTTTCCTTTGATCATTTTAAGATGGGGTATGGCTCCACGGCTGCGGCAGGGATGTTTATTCTGATTACATTGATTGCATTATTAATTCAGAAATTACTCAATAGAAAGGAAGAGGCATAATGGATAGATATAAGAAAGAAAAGCGAAAGAGCAGAATTGCCTGGAGTATTGCTTTTATTTTTGCAGTCTTTTGGGCATGTATCGCAGGAGTCCCTTTTATATATATGGTGATTAACTCCTTTAAGGGACAATTCGAAATGCTTCAAAAAGGTGTTTTCCAATTGCCTTCCTCCTGGTATCCGAATAATTACATAGAGATTTTAGAAAAAGGATTTTTTCATTATGTTCTTAATAGTATCATTGTTTTAACCGTATCACTTTCTATACTGCTTTTTATAACGGCCTGCGCAGCATATCCTCTGTCAAGAATGAAGTTTAAGCTGCGGGTACCGATCTATTCCTTTATCATTGCGGTTATGTCGGTTCCGATTCATGTTACTTTAATCCCGATTTTCAAAATGTCAACAAGATTAAATCTCTATGATACTTTATGGGGACTAATTGGACCCAATGTAGCCTTTGGCATTCCGGTATCCTGTTTTATACTAACCACATTTATGATGACCATACCCAAGGAGCTGGAGGAATCTGCGGAGATAGATGGGTGTGGAAAATTTACAAATTTCTTTAAAATTATTCTCCCCCTGTCAAAGCCCGGGCTATCCACACTGGCAATTTATAACGGTGTCAGTATATGGAATGAGTTCTCATTTGCCAATACTCTAACACAGTCAAAGAAGATTAAGACACTCCCCTTGGCCATATCGGCATTTCAAGGAGAGCATACGATGAATATTCCTGTGATTATGGCTGTTTTGGTGTTAATTGTACTTCCGATGATCATATTATTCATAGTTTTTCAGGATAAATTAACAAAAGGAATGATGGCAGGAGCAATCAAAGGCTGATATAATAGGATTAGCGATGATGGAAGACTATGGAAGAAGGCTTTCAGTAACTACTGAATCTCATGAATGGAATTGAAGGGGTGTAGCAACGTTGGAGAAGAAATGCAGAAGAAGTGCAAGTAGTAGGAATTTGGATCGAAAGTTATTTTCATTTATTACTTGTATGCTATTTGGATTGTCCATTATCATATTTGCAATATTCACCAGCGTATATGTATCATCCTTCATTAAGCAATCAAGCGATATTGCACGAAATCAATTATCCGTGCTGGCGAATAGCTATGAGAGTGCCTTCCGTAATTATAAGGAATTAGCCATCGCTATTATGATTGATGACAGTGTTCAAAATTATATCAAGTATGATGGGGCAAAGAATGAAGAGTATTTTGCGTTAGTAAATGATGCAAGAAGCACTCTGCAAAACTTCCTTAATTTAAATAATCAGAAAAGCTTTATCGCGTTGATTAGTAATAACTCCTCGGATTATATATATAAAGGGAATGCAAAGATTGCTGCGAATTTTATAAAAACCTATTTAGGGGACTACGAAAACAGCGATTACGGCTGTGATCCGGGTACCATTCGTATGAGCTTCAATAACAGCTATATGGGAAATAAGCTTACCCTGAATGTATATCATCCAGTCTATTCCGGGACCAATATTAATCGAGAGATCGGATTAATTTGCATGGTTTTAAATAGCTCGATTGTTGAGGAGTTAACGGACGATGGTATCACAGAATTTGATTCCAACATCTTTTTGCTAAACCAAACTGATGAAGGATTATTTCTAATGGATGGTAAACAGACAGCCTTTGAATATGCAGATATGCTTACGAGTGAAAGCGGTGATTTTCATATACGGGATGATTTGTATATCTATCAAAAGATTGGGAACTGGAACTATTATCTGGTGAGTAAGATTCCACTGTTGAATATGTATAAGAATAATATATTAGTCCTTATTGTATTATCGTTCATTATTATCACTATTACATATTTTGGACTG
This sequence comes from Bacillota bacterium, assembly GCA_023428655.1. Taxonomy (GTDB): domain Bacteria; phylum Bacillota; class Clostridia; order Lachnospirales; family Lachnospiraceae; genus Mobilitalea. The sequence goes on from JAEYXC010000162.1 coordinate 7,939, forward strand.
ATAATCAGTAGAAAAATGGTGAAGAGGAATTATCAGCCATTGGAATATATCATTCATAATATGAAGCATGTTGCGGAAGGACAGCTGGATGTAAGAATCGACATGAAAAATATGGGGGATGACTATAAAAAGTTGGCCTCCGGATTTAACTATATGATGCAGGAAATCAATGCGTTGATGGAGCAGGTTAAATTAGAACAGCAGCAGATGAATCAATTGCGTTTTAATGCGCTGCAGTCACAGATTCATCCCCATTTTCTGTATAATACCTTGGACTGTATTCATTGGCAGGCGATGGCGGAAGGGCATAAGGAAATATCTGTTTTGGTAAAGGCGCTAGCCCAGTATTACCGTTTGTCCTTGAGCAATGGCAAGGATGTGATACCCTTGGAGCAGGAGATTGAGCATGTTAAGAATTATCTTATCATTCAGAATATGCGGTACGATAATATCATTGAATGTATGTTTGACATCGATGAAAACTGTAACAACATTCTGATTCCTAAAATAACTCTTCAGCCCTTGATTGAGAATTCCATCTACCATGGTGTTAAGGTTAAGGAGGGGAAAAAGGGTGTAATAAACATAACCGGTCGTAGAGTTGAAACGGATGTGTATATTATGGTTGAAGATAATGGTACCGGTATGACGGATGAGCAGATTGTTGAGATGAATCAATCCATACGTCAATATGATAAGGATTTTGGTTATGGAATACGCAATGTGAATAAAAGAATAGAAATTCTATTCGGCAAAGAGTATGGTTTATATTATGAGAAAAATTCTTCCGGAGGGGTAACCGTGACGATTCACCTTCCGAGCCATGTAGTGCCTGAATATGAAGAGGTGTTGTAATGTATAAAGCAATCATAGTTGATGATGAAAAGATGATTCGAATGGGTATGCGCAAAGCGATTCCATGGAATTTACTCGGGATCAGTGAGGTTTTTGTTGCAGGCTCCGGCTATGAAGCCTTGGAGGTTGTCCATGAACATATGCCGGACATTATGATTACGGATATCAATATGGATGATATGACCGGTCTGGATCTGATTGAGCGAACCAAGGATATTGTTCCGGATATCAGAGTGATGGTTCTGACCGGATATGACAAATTTGAATATGCCAGACAATGCATCAAGCTAAATGTAAATGATTTCTTTTTAAAGCCAATTGATGAGAATGCATTAATTGCTTCTATCAAAAAACAGGTTACCTTTCTAGAGGAGAACAATACGGAAAAAACCTCGGATATTAACCGGAATCGTGCGAAGGCATTGACAGAACAATTAGATATCGAAAAATTTTTGCGAAATCTGGTGAAAAATCGTCTCACTCAAAAAGACGAGCAGATCAGAATGTTTTGTGATAAATATAATTATGACAGAAATAGAGCGTTGCAGATATCAATTATTATTCCGCCTCTATATATGGACAATAGTGAGGAGGAAAACTTTGATGCTCTTTTTATGAAAAACATATGCATCGGAATGATTGATGCTCAAAATCGAGGATTAACCTTCAGTAATGAGGGGAGAATTGTCGTTGTTCATTTTCTGGATAGACCGAAGGAGAGTATCCTAGAGCATCTTCGAGAGTTAAGCGATATATTGGCGGATGAATATAATAAAAAGCCCAAAATAGTGCTTGGAAATCCGGTGAATGGCTTTGAGTTGATCAATATCTCGTATAATGATGCGATGTATTTGCTTAAGAATGAAAAAGAAGAGTTCGACGAGATAATACAGACGAAAAATGCACTAAAAAAGGAGCACCTATTTTTAGAGGTATTTAATACGATGAAAAACGCGATGTGTATTAATGTGGCTGATACAGAGCGGGTTCTTCACATCTTCGATCGCTTCTGTAAAGCGACTGATTCCTATAATTTATCCGATAGTTATATACGTAAATGCTGCTATGAGCTGGCCACATCAGTCTACTATGCGTATATCTGTAACTCCGGTAAGGAGCCGGATGGAATGATGAATTCTCTGATTAAGGCGGTTCTAAATGTGAGCGGTGAAGAACAGTTTGATCTGGTTCGTCAGTTCTTTCTTAAGCTCCTTGGAAATAAGGAGGATAAGAATGTGCATGAAATTATTGACAAGGCAAAATTCTATATTAAGGAGCATATGTCCGAAGATGTTACGGTGGCAAATATTGCAGAAGCACTACATGTAGCGCCAAATTATTTCTCCAGGCTATTTAAACGTATTACCGGAGAAGGGTGCAACGAGTACATCGTACGAAAACGGATTGAGAAAGCAAAGAACTTGCTTGAAACCACCAGCTTGAAAATATATAAGATTGCTGTGATTGTTGGATACAATGATACAAACTATTTTTCTCTTGCGTTTAAGAAAAATACCGGTTTATCACCAACCAAATATCGCGAGGATTATCAAAAACCGGTTACCCTGATCAGCGGTGATTAGAAAATAATTATGTTAATACAAAACCCCCATGCCTAATTGGTATGGGGGTTGTTTGTATGGAATTAACTATATATTTATGCATTATTTACTATGACAGGAACATCCATTGACAGTATATTGTATACTTTGTATAATAAAAAACAAGAAAAATACATTAAAAGGTGCAAAATGACAAAAAGTACAATGGATAAATTTATGCCTAATTGGTTGTATTTACTAAATGTAGAGAAAGGAGTCGGTTTATGCTTGGTGTTTTTGATATTATTGGGCCAATTATGATTGGCCCCTCCAGTTCCCACACAGCGGGAGCGGTACGCATCGGCAAATATACTTATTCTATATTAGGAGAGAGACCGGTCAAAGTAAAGGTTGGCTTTACCGGATCCTTTGCTAAGACATATCGGGGACATGGTACGGATAAAGCAATTATTGCCGGTGTCCTTGGTATGAATACGGATGATAAAAGAATATGCAACAGCCTGGAGATTGCCGAGGAGGAAGGGTTGGACTATACCTTTGAAACATTGGAGCTAGATGGAGTACATCCCAATACTATGGAACTGGAGCTTGAGGGGGAGAGTGGAAGGAGGGTTAATGTAAGGGGCTCTTCCATCGGTGGCGGTAATATCTTAATTAACAGGATTAACGGGGCCAATGTGCTGATAACCGGAAAATCAGCAGCACTCATTATTACCCATCTTGATAAGCCCGGCATGGTTGCTAAGGTAAGTAACATTTTGGGGAATACGGGAATTAATATTAATCAATTTTCATTAAGTAGAGAGGAAAAAGGAGGAGTAGCGATTATGACGATTGAAATTGATGGAGGAATGGATCCGTCGATTCAACAAACCATTCAGGATGTTCCCAATGTCTTATCGATCAGTATCCTAAAGGCGATTTAAGGAGGTTCTCATGAAATACAATTCGATATCAGAATTATGTCGAAGGGCGGAAGAGAAAAACATAAGGATTTCTGAATTAGTGTTAAAGGATCAGGCAGTTCTGATGGAAACGAGTGAAGAAGACTTAAAACGCACAATGAGGAAGATGCTTGAGGTTATGAGAGAAAGTACAGTAGAAGGGGTCAATTCAGAAAAACGCTCCACCAGCGGATTGACAGGAGGGGATGCACATAGGATGGAGCAAGCAGTAAAGGAAGGACGAACTCTTTGTGGATCCATGATTGGAAAGGCACTTACTAAAGCACTTTCCGCATCAGAGACGAATGCTTGCATGGGTAAGATTGTAGCAGCACCGACAGCCGGAAGCTGCGGAATACTTCCTTCGGTACTTATGACAATTGCAGAAGAAAAAAATATTGAAGAGGAGCAATTGGTTATGGCTTTATTTACATCATCAGCGATTGGTATGGTTATAGCGAATAAGGCTAGTATTTCTGGGGCGGAAGGAGGGTGCCAAGCAGAATGCGGGTCTGCCAGTGCAATGGCAGCGGCAGCGTTGGTCGAGCTATGTGGCGGTTCTCCTACTATGGTGGAGCATGCATGTGCTATTTCATTAAAATGTGTACTTGGTCTAGTGTGCGACCCTGTGGCAGGTTTAGTGGAGATTCCTTGCATTAAGCGTAATGCAATGGGGGCTGCGAATGCTTTTGTCTCGGCAGAAATGGCATTGGCGGGCATTGAGAGTAAAATACCGGCTGATGAGGTGATACATGCGATGAAGGTGATAGGAGATGGTATGGCACCGGCACTTAAGGAGACGGCAGAGGGAGGCCTTGCGGCTACACCCACAGCAAGGAGATTAATGAAACAAGTTTTTGGGTGATAACGATTTGTGTCAATGAGAAGCATGAACCATTCGGCACTTAATTTGCTGGATATCAACTGGAGAAATAATGGAGGACGTATGAAAGCTATATTGAAATCGTGGAATAGAATAGGCTTAATTCAAAGAATTCTGATTGGTATGGGGATTGGTCTCGTTCTGGGACTGACAATACCGCAGTTTACAACGATAGGTATATTAGGTAATCTGTTTGTGGGTGCGTTAAAAGCAGTTGCGCCAATCTTAGTATTTGTTCTTGTAATGGATTCTCTCGCCTCAGCAAAACCCGGATCCGGTAGTAATATGAAAAGCGTACTTTTACTTTATGCTTTGGGTACACTAGCCTCAGCTCTTGTAGCAGTTGTAGTAAACAGCCTCTATCCTGTCACAATTGCTTTGAGCTCAGATCTAGAAGTAACCGGCGTTGAAGCTACGTCAGGGATAGGTGAGGTAGTAAAGTCTTTTATGATGAATTTGGTTACCAACCCGGTCACGGCCCTCAGTGAAGGGAATTACATTGGTATACTAACATGGGCTGTTATTTTCGGTATCGCGTTAAAGCATACTTCTGAAACAACGAAGCAGGGACTTTCCGATATATCAAATACAGTGTCTATGGTCGTAAAATGGGTAATTAACTGTGCTCCATTTGGTATCCTTGGTTTGGTGTTTACTACAGTCTCTGAAACAGGTATGGCTGGATTTGCAACCTATGGTAAGCTACTGATTGTATTGGTAAGCTGTATGGTCGGTGTTGCATTAATCTTAAACCCTCTTATTGTTTTTCTGACAATCAGACAGAATCCATATCCACTGGTGTTCCGATGCCTTAGGGAAAGTGCAATTACTGCATTCTTTACCAGAAGCTCCGCAGCGAACATTCCGGTTAATATGGAGCTTTGCAAAAAGCTTGGATTAAATGAGGATACTTATTCGGTTAGCATTCCGCTTGGTGCCACGGTGAATATGGCAGGTGCAGCGATTACAATCACAACCATGTCCCTAGCTGCGGTGCATACGCTTGGTATCTCTGTTGATTTACCCACTATGCTGATATTGAGCATCGTTGCAAGCTTAGCAGCAGCAGGCACCTCCGGTGTGGCAGGCGGATCATTGATGTTAATTCCACTGGCATGTAGCTTGTTTGGTATTTCGAATGATATTGCAATGCAGGTTGTCGGAATTGGGTTTATTATCGGTGTTGTTCAAGATTCCTGTGAAACGGCATTAAATTCATCTACAGATGCTTTATTTACCGCGGCTGCAGAATTTAGGTTATGGAAGAAGCAAGGAAAAGCGCTTCCTTTTTAGAAATTATTATTGGTTGGTTACTCATTTGAGGTAATGGGGCTTCGGAATTGGAGAGTGGAAATAGGCACCGTTGCATTGACAAAATCACAAAGATAAATTAAAATAAAACTAACAAAATAAGCATAATAATCTAGTGAAGAAGGGTGGAATGCTGTCCGGTACACTTAAGAATAAACCAAGTGTACATGGAAAAGTAATTTTAAAATCATCTTAATAAAACATTGAGAAAAAGATAAAGCTGTTTCGAACGGTTTGGTTTTTGTACTCAATTACAAGAGATTTTAAGATTACTTATAGGTGCGTTCATCATGAAATGTGAGCCGTAGAGTAATTCTACGGCTCTTTTTGACAAGTGGATTGACCAGTCAATTCATTTGATCTCCACTCGATTATTATGCTTTATTTTGTCAATAAGGAATGGAGGAATTCATTATGATACAAGGAAATGCAAGTTTTATACGAAACAATGGCCTGAATATGGAGCTGCTGGTTAACGCTGAGAGAAGGCCGGATTTAAACATTACGAATCAAGAACCGTTTTGGGATGACCCGCATATTTCAGAGCAGATGTTAAAGGCACACCTAGATCCTGAATGGGATGCAGCCAGCTATAAGCATAACACAATTGAACAAATTGTAGAATGGCAGGTAAAATATTTGAATTTAAACAAAGGTAAAAGGATTTTAGATTTGGGCTGTGGTCCCGGTCTGTACACTACCAGGTTCTCTCAGTATGGACTTGAGGTTGTAGGTATGGATTACTCGAGAAATTCCATCAATTATGCGAAACACTATGCAGAAACGAACGGCTTGAACATTCGTTATTTATATCAGGATTATCTCACAATGGACTATAACTGTGAATTCGATGTTATTTTTCTAATTTACTGTGATTTTGGAGCTCTTACTGATTGCAACCGCGACCTTCTACTACAAGAGATACATAAGGCACTGAAGCCAAAGGGAATATTTATATTTGATGTATTTACAAGCTTCAATTGGGAGCAAAATACGAATCGCAATTGGTATGTGAGTGAGACTGGCTTTTGGAGACCAAACCCTCATCTTGTTCTTGAACAGATATTTCATTATGAAGTTGAGAATATTTATCTGCACCAGCATATTGTTATGGATGATACTGGCAGGGTATCTACCTATAATCTGAGAGATCATTATTACTCCAGAGAAAGTATTTCACAACTAATGCAAAGGCATGGCTTTCGTATAAAGGATATCTGGAGTGACTTGGCAGGTAGGGCTTATGTGGATAACACCAAGTGTATGGGAATTGCGGCTCAAAAGTAATCATGCTGTCAAATTAATAAAAGTAACACATAATGTTTTCATAAAGCTCCATGAATCAACAACTGCTTTTAGCAATAGCCCACCACGAAATTGTGGTGGGCTATTGCTAAAAGCGGAGAATGGGGTTTAGAGGGCTTGAGAGCCGCATTAAATAAAAGGACAAGCTGCCAAAATACAAATAGAATAATTGTCTTGACATATATAGATTATCTATATATATTATATGTAGATAATCTATATAAAGGAGAGTAGCCATGAGTAAGAATAAGGGATTGATTTCGGGAAGTACATCCATGTTGCTTTTGAGTTTATTATCAGAAAAGGATATGTATGGTTATGAGATAATAGAAACATTGAATAAGCGTTCTAATCATGTGTTTGATCTAAAAGCTGGAACACTATATCCTTTGCTGCATTCCTTGGAGGAAAAAGAATACCTTCAGGCTTATGAAGTTTTGGAAAGTGCGAAGCCAAGAAAGTACTATCGAATCACTAAAAAAGGGCGTAAATATTTGAAAGAACTCAGCGAAGAGTGGAATGAATATGCTCAAGCGGTAAGAGGAGTGATTGGAGGTGTTACTTTTGGGACGGTATGACGGTAAGGAAGAATATTTGAACCGGTTAAAAGAACAAATTCGTTGCAAGAAAGCAAAAAACATGGTTGCAGAAGAAATTGGTCAGCACATTGAAGATCAAAAAGCCTCTTATATCAATGAGGGTGACGATGAGAATACAGCTATGGTAAAGTCGTTGGAGCAAATGGGGGATCCCATAGAAATAGGGATACTGTTGGATAAAATTCATAAACCTCGGATGGAGTGGCGGGTTTTATTGGTTGTACTAATCCTTTGCTCCTTCGGTGTTTTTGCACAGATAAGTATAGGAAACGAAGTTAATATTGGGATGATTTCATTTAGTAATGATGTTGGTAGACACATCCTGTTCTTGGCATTAGGGCTTCTTCTGATGACTTCGGTGTATTTTTTTGATTATACCAAAATTGGGAAGTATTCAAAAATAATCTGGCTTTTATTAATCATTGGGATATTTCTATACGCTTCCTTTGGTATCAGGGTGAATGGTCGATTGCCTCATTTTCATGCATATGTAATGCTGTTTTTTCCTGTATATGGCGGTGTTATATATGCATATAAAGGGAAAGGCTATCCAGGCATAATTAAATGCATTTTATTTAGTGTGGCAACCGTAGTAGTTGAACTTCAATTCCGTATACAGTCCTCAATTATCTGGGGGTTTTTGCTTTCTAGTATCATTATGCTTACAGCTGCTGCTATGAAGAACTGGTTTTATACATCCAAAAAGATAACAATGGCTATTATATGTGGATGGATACCGGTCTTTTTAACCGCGATCATATTATTATCAGATGGCTTAACAACGTATCAGATGGATCGTATTAATTATATTGCAGAAGTAATTATCCACCCTTATGAAAAGGGATTTCAGATGAGTAATGTACGCCAGACGATTTCTAATGCAAAATTATTCGGAGGAACAACTGATTTTATGGGTTTTCTACATGGGGTAGACAGCAATTATATATTAACCTATGTAATCGGTAAGTGGGGAATTGTGGCAGGAACACTTGTTGTAGGTTTATTTGTTGTATTTATCTGCAGGATTTTGTATATTTCCTATCATCAGAAAAATTCCTTGGGGATGTTCGTGGGTTTAGGAAGCAGTATGGTATTTGCTATACAGGGTGTTAATTATATACTTAGCAATTTAGGTATCCATATAATTGAACAGGTGAGTCTACCTTTTATCTCCTATGGTGGGAGTCTTCTAGCTGTAAATTTTATTGTATTGGGAATTATTCTATCCGTATTTCGTAATACAAACATAGTGGAAGAAGTGCCATATAAAGAAATGCTTCCGATTAATATTAAGAAGGTAAGTTAAATTAAAACTTGTTCTAATTCACAAGTAAAACCCCCATGACGCCATTGTCATGGGGGTTTCACTAAAAAGGGGAGGATAAGTATTTGAGATTTCATGGTTCTTTATTATGTGTTATACAGTGCTCCGGGAGGGGATATATGGAGAATAAAAATTCATCCAGTTTCATCTAATGATATCTAATTTGCGTATAAAGTTGTGTATACATATATGCAATTTGAACCAGTTCATAAAAATAAATGCCATTTGCTGGAGAAAAATGTTTGAATATGTAAGTGATGAATGGTACAATATGTTTATATATTATATAAGTATTAGGGGGTATCAATGTTAAAGGAAAAGTATGTATATCTATTATGCTTAGTATTGCTGTTCATGGGAAATATTGTGATTCTTTCTATTGTTTATAAATATAATAAACAGATTTTGAATGAAGAAGATATTTTTGAATTAAAAAAATTTTATTGGGGAAGAAAAAAAGATTATAGAAGATATACGAGGAAGTGGGATTTTGATGATAACATATTATTTTTTTCAATATATTTTTCAATAACATTGTTTATAATGGTTTTGGCACTGGTTTTATATGGGAAATACCCATCTTTATGGACGGGTACTGGAATATATATAAATGAAATACCGGAAATATTGCTAAATACTTTTTTAGGGACATTTGCAATTATTGGAATAGCAGCAGTAATAAATAAAAATCATTTTATAACATTTAGTATTACTGACATATTGGAATATTTTAAAATAAAAGATAAAATGTTTAAAATGATGTTTCTTGTAATTGTTTCATTCATAATATATTTTTCTTCGGCTATATTACATAATATTAATATAGAGTTGTATTTTGCAGTAAAGAGTTTGAATATGCTAAATTTTTTATACTTTATTTATTATACATTTAATGTATGCTGGATTACGGGAAGTGTATTTATGTCGAATTCTAGTTTTGAACTCAAAATACTAGATAATTTATATCAAAATTTTATATATAAAGACATTGACATAAACACCAATAAATGGGATAAAGATGGGGTGGTTTATAATTTAGAGTATTTACTTGATAGATATTGCTCGTTAAGAGAAAATATTAAATGGAATAAATTGACACGTGTGAGGTTTGATTCAATATATAAAAATATCAAGGAATGTAAATATATTGCATGTAAAGCTGTTGTAATATATTATAGTTTTATTGTTGCGTTTTCAGCATTAATCTTGATATATAATTTTGATATATGGATATTGATTTTTATAATAGTTGTATATGTCATAATGGCAGTGATTACATATGCAGTATATCCTTTAAGAATTGGATTGACAAATACAGTATTTTCAAGGTGTGGATATTTCCTAAGATATAAAATAGTTAAGAAGTATGCCGTTAATACAATACGACCACTTTCTTCTTGGTATAAGTTTGTAAATTCTTTGCAATGCATACTGTATATTTATAAAATTGCTATAAATAAAGAAGGTACAGATGAGAATAAGAACATTGAAATTGAAATCATTAAATATATACAATGTAGAAATCAAAATGCCAGATGCGACTGCGATCTTTTATTATGTCTTATACTCTACTTAAAATATGAAAATAATAATGATATAAAAAATTGGGATGATATATATATAGAAATCTTAAATGGTACCTGTAAAGAATACTTGATAGATACAAATAATATTACATTTCAAATAATAAATGCAGTTATTAGTGATATAAATAGAAATTCCAATGGAGATTATAATAATAAAATACAAGCTAATGATCTTAAGCTGAATAATAAGATGTTATATAATTTCCATGATGAATTAAAGAATGTATGTTAAGACTTTATTAAGCAACTATAAGTGAAACATAAGTACTGAATTTAAGATGAATGATGAAAAAGAAATGAGGATTATGTCAAGAGATGAGCAAAAATAATTCATGGATTATGCAAAGGATTCATGGATATATCCACTGTTATACGTAGTATTCTATACTGGTATGAGGTCGAGCGAGTTTCGGGGTCTAACTTAGGACTAGACTGGTATTTTGGAAAATAAGGCATGCTAGTGTTTGTATAAATATTGGACTTCGGAGGAATATATATGGCAGTAGGGTTATTATTAGGAGCAGGCTTCTCTTATGATTTAGGAATGCCATTAGCAAGTGAATTTACTAAGCCTGTCTTTGATTTTTTAAACACTGACCGTATGAAAGTATTTGTTGATGGTATGAAAAATGCATCTCCTTATGGCGATGACAGTCCAATGGATAAGAAGATTTTTAATGACTTTTATACAATATACCAAGAATTTATGGAAGAGCATATAAGTGATTATGAAGTTTTGTTTCATAGAATAGAGGCACTTAGTTTGCATGATAATGAAAAGAACCGCGCTAGGCATTTCTTTTTGGGTAAATTGGAAGATATAAAGATATGCGTTAGTGACTTTAATGGGAAATTGCAATTTTTGCAGTCATCTATTTTGTCCGGTAGCCAAAAATATCATACCAGCTTGAAACCACTTGAGCGCGAGGAAAAGATGCCACTATTTTCAAG
>JAEYXC010000201.1 GCA_023428655.1 Bacillota bacterium
GATGCGTGGTGATGACTAATATAATTTGGGAGGCTAATTGGCCAAATTCACCCTTAGAGTCGGCTTGGTAATTAAATAAATTCATAAAAAAAGAAGCTGTCAGAATATTCTGACAGCTTCTGGCTACTTAATAGGCAAACTTCATTTTGCATCATAACACATTTGAAATAAAAAGTCTAGTAAAATTTTAATTTCATAGTAAGATGGGCTATAGGAAGTTGCCAAATGATCAGAAATTAATTAATCATGAAGGAGGCTATCATGAAGGAAGCTTGGAGCAAACAAGAAGCAGTGGATACAGAAATTGAAAGCAATTCCTCCGGTCTGGATCGAAGGCTGGAGGATGAGCATCTGAAAAGCTGCCTTAAGGTAATACAACAAAATATTGACAAATACATGCAGGAATTCAAGGATCTATCCGAGGAGACAAAGGAATTATATGATAATTATCGATCAAATAATCCGGAGCTTCATAATGATCTGGTTATCGGACTTGATATGAGATCACAGGTGGAGCGTACCCTAAAGAAGAATCTTCTCGCGTTAAAAAAGCCCTATTTTGGACGAATTGATTATAGGGAGGACGGGGATAAGATCAGTTATCGATTGTATCTTGGTAAGAATGGGGTTCGTAAAAATATCACCGAAAATATGATCATTGACTGGAGAGCACCAATATCCAGTGTGTATTATGAGAGTGATATCGGAAGAAGCTCCTATGCCACTCCCATGGGGGATCGAATCGGGATTGAGCTGTTTCTTAAGAGAACCTATGAGATTGAGGATGGTAAGCTGATTGATTTTTATGATTCCGATGTTGTGGCTAATGATGAATTTCTTACCAAATATCTTAGTAAGAATAAGGAGGTAGTACTGGGGGAGATTATCGCTACGATCCAGAAGGAGCAGAATGAGATTATTCGTGATGTTCCCTGGCATAATGTCATCGTTCAAGGAGTAGCGGGTAGTGGTAAAACTACGGTGGCAATGCATCGTATCTCCTATATCCTATATAACTTCAAGGACAAATTCCGACCGGATGAGTTCTTTATTATCGGTAGTAATAAGATGCTGCTTAACTATATAACCGGTGTTTTGCCCAATTTGGATGTCTATCATGTCAATCAGATGACCATGGAGGATTTTCTGATTGATCTGCTTACTAAGGATTTCGATTATAAGAAAAGTAAATATAAGCTCGCCAATAGCTTCTTAAAGCGGGACCAACAGCATAACTCTCCTGAGGTCTCAAGCTTGAAGCGGTTTAAGGGCTCCATTGCCTTTATCAAGGCTCTGATGGCATACATGAGACAGTATGAAATTGATTCAATTACGACGGATACGGTTCTGATGAAGCAGCAGGTGGTCTATTCGAAGGAGGAAATATTATATTTTCTTAACTTTTTTGAAGAGTTGCCACTACAGGAAAAGATTGATCTATTGAATAAGCGCCTTACCTATAAGATGAAATCCATGGGAGAAGAGGCGGAGCTTCGCAAGGAGGAGCTTCATGCCATGATTAACCGATACAAGAATTATTTCGGTAATCGGAGCAGAAAATATAATTTCATGGACATCTACCTGGGTTTTTTGGAGGATTTGAAGCTGAAGCGGAGTAAGTACCTCGAACTGGGAATAGAGGTGGTGGAAGATAAGGTGATTGAGATGCTTGTAAATAATTTGAAGGGGAAGCTGTTGGACATCTACGACCTGGGCATGCTGAATTACATTAAAAGAAGAATTAAAATGACCAAGGATTATGAATATGTCGGTCATATTGTGATTGATGAGGCGCAGGACTTTGGTGTGATGCTTTTCCAGATCTTCAAGAAAATATTTAAGAATTGCACTTATACCATTATGGGTGATGTATCCCAGAATATCTATTATGATACCGGAATGAATGATTGGGAGCTACTAAAGCAGGAGGTGTTCAATCCGGAGAAGGATCGCTTCTATGTACTGGCGAAAAGCTATCGCAACACCGTCGAGATCTCAGATTGCGCAAGCAGGGTACTTCGAAAATGCTCCTTCAAAACCTATGACATTGAACCGATTATCCGTCACGGAAAGGAGGTTTCCTTACTTCAGGTCAAAGGGGAGGACGGACTGGTAGCAAGAACCGTGGAATTAATCCGAAGCATTCGAGAGAAGGGTTATGATACCATCGCAGTTATATGCCGAACGGTTGAGGAGACATTAAAGCTGAAAAAGCTCTTGAGTCTGCATATTGATATTGAACAGCCGGAGGATAATGTGGAGGAGATGACCTTCAACAGCGGAACCATGGTATTGCCGATTCATATGACAAAGGGCTTGGAATTCGATGCAGTTATTCTCTATAATCCGGATGAGGAGAGCTACCGAACCTCTGATGAGGATGCGAAGCTGTTATATGTTGCCATTACAAGAGCGCTGCATGAGTTATATATTGTATATGAAGATAACTTGTCGGGATTATTAAAATAGCAGAAGTATCAGTATACTTCGTTAATATTTCTGGTGGGATGGGCTCTATAGAAAGGAATATGAAGTATAGGAATTGTTACCTTGAAAATCGTATCATCAACTTCGAAAGCTTAATGAGTAGCATACATCTCATGCGAACAGTATTAGAGCGAATCCGGTATGCGAGCATGTTCTATAATACAGGTACGCTTGTATTATAGAACATGCTTGCGATGGAACGAGGTCTACCGGTGCTCTTGTACGAATTTTTTATAAAATTAGAAAAATTCATGGTTTGTCCTCTTGACAAAGAGCGCTCCAATGAATATAATGAAAAGGTACTTTTCGAAAGGGATCTTAGCTCAGCTGGGAGAGCATCTGCCTTACAAGCAGAGGGTCATAGGTTCGAGCCCTATAGGTCCCATTTTCATGAATTACCGGTATTACATAAGTGATTCTGAATGGAATATAATACGGCGAAGTAGCTCAGTTGGCGAGAGCACGCGGTTCATACCCGCGGTGTCGGCGGTTCAAATCCGTCCTTCGCTACTTAACAATGTGTTGCAGATTGCAGCACATTTTTTTTGTGTTATAATTGATACACAGAAAAATGAATCTTTATTAAGATTAGATATTACATTATAATGAAATGGGAATATCCCAAATTATTGAAAAAAGGTAATGTCCTAAATTGTAGAAATAAGGCAATGTCCCAAATTATAGGATAAGGTAATATTTTGATTGGGACGAATGGTAATTGTTGTTCGGGGGTATTAAGTAGAAAGATAGGAAACTGTAGGAAATGGAGAAGTGATTTCATGGGCCGGAGTCATCCGATTAAGGTGAGAATTAAGAATCAGGTTAGGCATATTGAGTGCAACGAGGAGGAAAGCCTTCTGGAGGCCATGCGTCGCCAAGGAATTCCTTATTATTCCGATTGCGGAGGAAGAGGAACCTGTGGGAAATGCAAAATTAGGATGGTCGACACTAGCTTAGCAGAGAGTCCTGAGGATGGGAAGAAGATAAGCGCCCGAGAGCAGCAGGAGGGGTATCGTCTTGCCTGCAGGGCTTATCCCAAGGGGGAATTGACCATTGAGTTGAATACCTATGATGAGAGAATAGAGGCAGTGATTGCCTCGAAGGATATAACCTCTCTTCGACCTTATCCTCCCAGTGCAAGGGAGGAATATGCTGTTGCCATCGACCTTGGTACCACAACTCTGGCCTTACAGCTTA
>JAEYXC010000262.1 GCA_023428655.1 Bacillota bacterium
CTGCATACCTTAGCTATTTGTTTATAAAAAGAAAAGAGGTCAGATGTACTGCAAAAAGTATCAAAATATTAATAAAGGCCTAATAATAAAAAATCAAATATTTCAACAGGGAGTTTGACAAAAATAAATATC
Source organism: Bacillota bacterium (assembly GCA_023428655.1). Classification (GTDB taxonomy): domain Bacteria; phylum Bacillota; class Clostridia; order Lachnospirales; family Lachnospiraceae; genus Mobilitalea. The sequence continues at coordinate 133 of JAEYXC010000262.1, forward strand.
AAAAGTATGGCGGTATATTGCAGTGCAAGGAGATATGAATGGAAGAATTCTTAGTGGTGTTTTGGAATAGTTTTAGTAAAGCATGCCAACAGGAGTTTCGAAATGTATCAATATTACATTTGGCTTCATTGTCAATAATTGGAGCGAGTTTTGTACATATAGGCTGCCTGATCTATGTTAAAGTAAAAAAGAATCCCATTAATTTGAGTACAGAATTAATCATTGACTTACTAATCAGTTATACGATTTTTATAGCTCAGGTTACATTATTGAGTCGTGGGATAGAAGAGCAGGTAAGGGTTTTTGATACAAAGCTGTTATGGATAGAAAAATCCATGGATCAAAATATGACTAATCTATTGAACATTATTTTGTTTGTACCCTTTGGGTTTTTAATTTCAGGAGTACTGACGAAAAAAGGTGTTTTGAGAATATTTATATTGGTTATCAATTACTGCTTCTTAACAAGTTTACTTATTGAAGCTACACAATACATAACAAAAAGAGGGTATTTTGAAATCGATGATATTGAAGCAAATATTATTGGGGGACTGACTGGCAGTATATTCTTCTGTCTTTGTTCTTATATAGGGAGACGAATGCAAAAAGGAATACGGAGGTAGGTAATGTTGAAGAAATCAAAGCAAGATATATATAAAAAATTCCAGGTAGCGGATGCTGCTGTTGTAATAATAGGTCTATTAGCCTTTGCAGCATTGATATTTGTAGTGAAGTATTATAATGACAGAGCAAGAAAGGTGCAGGAGCAGCTGACTGAAACAAGCAGTATTAGTGAGGAAATTAAGGCGGATAGTTCTGTTCCTTCTTTTATAGACTTTCTGTCAATTAATGAGATAAACCAGGCTGGTTGGATAGAACTATACAATCAAGAAAAAAATACGATTGTAGAGTTATCAAATTGTTACTTAACTGTGAATGGTAACAAAAAATATACATTTACAGAGAGAGATGTTATTGAAGAAGGTGATTTTTTATGCATCGAAGGCTTGGGGCTACTGGGTAGAAGAGAGCATGATATCATCGGAATTTACGATGATAAGGGAAAATTATTAAAAAATATAATGATACCAAGTTTAAGTAGGAAGGAGAGTTATGGTTGTAGTGCTGACGGCGGTATAGAATATTTTTACTTATCTCCATCAAAAGGGAAAACGAATGATGAGAGTGCTATCATAAAAAAAGATAAATTGACTTTTTCGGTTCCCGGGGGCTTCTATGATGAAAGCTTTCAATTAAAGCTTACAGCAGCAGAAGGAATGACGATTTATTATACCTTGGATGGGACTGCGCCCACAATTAAATCTGACATTTATAAAGAGCCTATTATTATTGAGAATAAAAGCGGATCAAATATGCAATATGCGACAGCCGAGGGAATTGATTACTTATATTCGTACAAGCCTTCCAGTATCAGTATGGGTATGGTCGTGAGGGCAATCGCTGTAGATAATACAGGGATAAGTAGTGAGAGTAAAACACAGTCCTACTTTGTGGGGATTGGTAATGCAAGTGATATAGCAAATTTACCTGTCTTATCGATAACAACCGCACCGGAAAATTTATTTGACTATTTTGAGGGTATCTATGTATCCGGTCGAAGCTATGAAGATGCACTAGTAAAGGGAGAAGTAAATTCATCAGCAAACTTTCTGAACGATTGGAAGAAAGAAGTATATATTGAGTATTTTGAGCCTCAAAAGGATAAAACCTTTGAAGGTAAAATGCAGATCAGTACGATTAAGGATTTTAGCGTATCAACTCCGCAAAAGGGCCTACTATTAACAGCAAAGGGAGGAACCTTTGCCGGATCAAGTTTAGTTAACTATTATAACAGTATAAGTAATCGGCTAGTTGTACAAACAAACAGGAAGGATAATTACTTTAAATTGAGAGAGTATCTTGCTGGAAGCTTACTTGCTGATACAACGGTCGGAACACCTGATATTACGCCGTGTGTAGTTTTTATTAACGGAGAGTATTGGGGAGGATATATGCTGATAGCTGAATATGACGAAGAATACATAGAAAAGCATTATAATGTTGAGGAAGATAATGTATTAATTGCTCAGAATGGTAACATTACTAACAAATCAGGCTATCAGAAGGAGTATGATGAACTGTATAATTTTATTATTAATAACGATATGAAAATAGCTGAGAATTACGAATGGGTAAAGGCTAGTCTCGATATTCAGAACTATCTAGAATATTTTTGCGCAAATATCTATTTGGCAAATGCAGAATATGGTTTGGATGATCTGGTAATGTGGAGATCAATAAAAAAGCAGGGAATCGGTTATGAGGATGGAAAATGGCGTTTTTTGATGCCTAGGTTGGATAATACAATGAAAAATAAAGAGGCAGGTAGAGCCGCTACAAGTAGTGTTAATACCTTCCTTCAAGAAGGAGTTTCCAATGATGTCTTTTTTCGGTCATTAATTGTAAACCAAGAATTTAAAAATAAACTTATGGCAGTAATGACTGAAATGACAGAAGACACTTTTGCGATTGAGCGAGTAAACTTCTCTTTTTCTGAAATTACTGCACAGCTAAAAAAGATGGTAGTAATGAGTTATAAACGATTTATAGGAAGTCAGGTTGATGCTTTTTATGCCAATGAAGTAGAAAAGATCGAAAGCTTTTTTGATCAAAGAAGTAAATATGTCTTAAAATATACTGAGGAGGTAATAAGTCAGGGAGGTTATAGTGATTTTTATGATGATGCAATATCTGAGTGAATTGGTAAATGCACAATTGGAGAATAAGAAGTCTGGAAATATCCCCAAAGATATTCAAATAGAAGAATTAGAGGCAATCGCACATAGACATCATATGGACTATATAATTCTGGGGGCTTTACTAAAAACAGAACTAGCAGATGAAAAGAGGTTAAGGTTAAAATCCTTTGTTATGCAAAGTGCTATGAAAAGCATGGCTCAGTTATGTTGCATTAAGGAACTTGAGGATAAGTTTGAAAAGGAAGGAATCTATAATCAGTTTTTAAAAGGATCTGTTTTAAAAAGAATATATCCCTCTCCTGAAAAGCGTGAGATGAGTGATATAGATGTAATGGTTTATGATAAGAGTCTGGATCGTGCGAAAAAAGTAGTCGAAGAAATGGGATTTACCTTATATAAATCCATAAAGCATCATGACATTTATATGAAGCCACCTATGTTAGTTATTGAACTACATCACACCTTGTATGATAAAGATGTTGATAAAGTACAATATGAATATTTTAAAAATGAGAAATCACTCACTGTAAAAGAAGGTAGAAATTATGCATTACAATTTAGTACAGAAGATTTCTATGTGTATTTAATTGCACATATGGCAAAGCATTTTTTTGAAACCGGCTGTGGTATCCGTAATATTGTTGATGTTTATTATTATCGGAAGATGTATGCAACTACATGGAATAAAGAATTGATAGCATCTGAACTAGAGAAATGTGGCTTGTCATCATTTGAAAAGCAAATTTGTAACTTAGCTCAGGTGTGGTTAGGAGGGCAGCCGACGGATTCTTTTTCCTGTATGCTTTTTGATTATATGATTGATTGTGGAATCTATGGAAAGGGTGAAAACGGGCTATGGGGACAGTATGCCATGCTGAATTATAATAATGTTAATAATTTTCAGTCTCATGCTAAACGATGGTATTATTTACCACCATTAACATATATGGTGAGAGATTATCCATGGCTCAAAAAATTCCCCTTTCTATTAATAATTGCATGGGGAATAAGAGCTGTACATGGATTGTTAAGTAAGGATGGAAGAGAAAAGAGAAAAATGCTGTTGAGTATAAAAAGTGAAGATGTACGTACAATTAATGAAGTTTACAAAGGAATGCAGTTGTTTTTTAAGAATAATTAGAGAGGATAGTGAGAATTAATGATATTTTATTTACCTCTACTATAAAAATATTAAAAGTAACAGCTGATGACAAAATATTTTTGGAAAAGAACAGTGATTTAATTTAAAGAAGATCTTTTTGAAAGTAAAAGTAAATAACTCCTTATATTATCCGATGTCATAAAGATATTTAATTACATAATGTTAATTATAAAGTGCGCAACCCTTAAAGGGGAGCGCACTTTCTTCGTTTATCGGATAATCAATGATCCGGCATTAAACTATGGAATTATTTTTGGCACGACTTTTTTGTCTAACAAAAGGAGTTAACTTTATTTTTGTTGTTATTATGATATAAAAATGAGTTGAAAACATCTAATATTTTCCTGCAAGATGAATAAATTATAATACAAGCTGAGCCAGCAAGTAATACAAGCCATTAAAGAGGAGGAAGATAGTAATGAACGAAACAATTACACTGGTGCAAATATCCCAACGCATAAGAGAATTTTTATTTGAAAACTATTTATTTGGATACGATGAAAAGGAATTAAGTAATGATGCATCCTTTCTGAATTATGGAGTGCTTGACTCCACGGGAATTCTAGAACTGATCGTATTTATTGAAAGTGAATTTAATTTGGATATTTCAGATTCTGAAATATTACCAGAGAATCTGGATTCCGTAGATTGCGTGAGTCATTTGGTCTATAAAAAAATCAATGAACCTGTGGGGTGTTAATATGAAGGTTTGCAATAATTGTACATTAAATGACAATATTTTTAGCGTCCGGATAAATGATGAAGGGTTATGTAACTATTGCCTTCAAAAAAGGACAGATAATAATCCTTCCAATGAAGAATACATGGAAAAAGAGAATGTATTAAAGGAGGCCTTCAATCAATACAGGAATCGTCCTTATCAGGTTCTTCTAGCGTACAGCGGAGGGAAAGACAGCACCTTTACACTATATAAACTGAAAGAAAAGTATAATGTATCCGTTCTCGCGGTTACCTTCGATAATGGTTTTTTGACAGAACAGACGAGGCAGAATATACATGAAGCAACCGCAAATCTAGGCGTAGATAGTATAACCGTAAAACCCTCCTTTTCAAAGCTTGCAAAAATCTTTAACCTGGCAGCATCAAGGGAGATATATCCAAAGAAATCGCTCGAAAGGGCGAGCTCAATTTGTACAGCCTGTATAGGGCTGGTAAAATCAACGGTTTACAAGGAAGCAGTACTTAGAAAAATCCCTTTTGTTTGCTTTGGTTGGACACCTGGTCAGGTACATGTGAAATCTCCTGTAATGCAATTGGATTATCGAATGCTCTTGGCAAATCAGAATCAAATCATGGAACCGCTTGTAAGCAGCTTTGGCGAGGAATATAAAAAATATTTTATGGATCCGGAGTGGCTTGAAGCGAACAAGGAAGATGTTCCGTCTCTTGCTTATCCTCTTTTAGTCAATAACTATAATGAAGAGGAAATACTAAATACAATTAAAAGCATAGGTTGGAGAAAGCCACAGGATACAGACATGAACAGTACAAATTGTCTGCTGAACTCCTATGCAAATTCCATCCATATCAAGGATTATGGTTATAACCCTTACTGTCTTGAGATTGCAAATCTTGTCCGTGAAGGTTTCTTGACCAGAGAAGAAGGATTAAATAAACTCTCAATGTCCGGTGAAGAGACCATAATTAACTATGTAAAAGATGAATTAGAGAAGTATTCAAAAATTAAGATGGTAGGGGATGATTTAAATGGGTAATATCTTTTCGTTTTTGCAGACAAGTACCAGCTTGTACCCGGATAATGTTTATGTTGTTGATAATGACATAAATTATACTTATTCGAGAATTTATAATAAAGTCAATGTATTGGCCAGTTTAATGTATGATGAAGGAGTAAAAAGTGGAGATAGAGTACTTGTATTTCTTGATAATTCTGCGGAATATATCGCAGTTTACTTTGGGATTTTACGTTTAAATGCCATTATAGTTCCGATTAATAAAAGTGTTAGTTTAGAGAGTATTCAATACATTATTGAAGAGACATCACCGCAATGCATAATCACGAATAGAATATTTATGTTAAGGCTTCAAAGCAAGATTGATTTAAAACAGGGTAATATGATTGATATTGATAGGATCTGGGAGACTGAAATGGTTCTTAAACCGGATTTCCCCATAACGTTGGAGGGGGATGACGAAAGGCCTGCTATGATATTGTATACCTCAGGTACTACAAGAATGCCTAAAGGAGTGACCTTAACTCATAAAAACCTTCTGGCAAATACAGCTTCTATAGTCCAGTACCTTGGATTAACAAAAGAGGACTCCCTATTGGCTGTAGTTGAATTTAGTTTTTCTTATGGAAATTCACATTTGCTTACACATACGAAAGTGGGTGGCAAGCTTGTTATTGAGAACAGGGTATCCTATCCCTTAATCGTATTAGAGCAGATATATAAAAGTGAAGCCTCCGGGTTTGCAACAGTGGGTTCCTATATTAACATCCTTTTGAAACAGGATGGTCTGAAGGATTATCATTTTAAATATTTGCGATATATCACTTTTGCCGGAGAAAGTACAAGCGTGGAAGACGTTAAAAGGCTTAATGAAATCGCTCCGCATTTAAAAATATTTGTAATGTATGGACAAACAGAGGCATCCCCTCGGTTAAGCTACTTGGACCCTGAATTAATTTATAAGAAAGCAGGATCTATCGGAAAGGGAATACCCGGTGTCACACTCAAGGTGGTAAAAGAGGATGGTATGGAGACGGCTGCTGGTGAGATTGGCGAAATTATTGCATCCGGAGACAATATCATGAAGGGATACTGGAATAATGAAGAAGAAACAAAAGCAGTCATTAAAGACGGATGGCTTTATACAGGTGATTTGGCGGTAACAGATGAAGATGGCTATATATATTTCAAAGGTAGAAAAGATGATATTATAAAATACTTTGGACACAGGATAAGTCCTGTTGAAATAGAAACTGCCATTAACAGCTGTGAAAATATTCTGGAATCTGCGGTAATAGGCATTGAAAATAGTAAAGGGAAGCAGATTAAAGCGGTTGTTGTTCCAAAAAACAGCTTGGCTTGTATTGAAGACATAAATGCTCATGTCAGAAAAATCCTACCGGCATTCATGAGACCGCACATAATTGAATTTGTAGATGAGCTTCCAAGGACATCCAATGGAAAAATTAAAAGAAGTGAATTGAGAAAAGAAATAATTCATGATATGAAGGATATAATCTAAGACTTGGGTGAGGTGTATGGAATGTGTGGCATTGCAGGCTTAATGACAGGTTATAAAATTGACTGCAGTATACTGCAGGATATGGTCAACAGCATAAAGTACAGAGGCCCAGATGATACCGGTTATTATATGGATGACGATATAGGGCTTGGGCATACGAGGTTAAGCATCATGGATCCTCTGAATGGGCAGCAACCGACAACGAATGAAGATGAATCTATTGTTGTTGTTTTTAATGGAGAAATTTATAATTTTCTGGAATTGAGAAGAAAGCTTGTGGAGAAGGGCCATAAATTACGAAACAATTCAGATACGGCGATATTACCGCATCTTTATGAAGAATTTGGCCTTAACATGTTTGAAAAGCTTAACGGGCAATTTGCTGTAGCGATATGGGATAAAAATAGAAAAAGACTTATTTTGGCACGGGACAGGTTTGGTGAGAAACCACTGTATTTTTTCAATAAAAGCAATGTCTTCAGCTTTGCATCGGAAGCTAAGGCTATTTTAAAAAGCGGATACCTTCGTGCTGTGATTTCACCAATTGCCTTAAAACAGGTTTTTACCTATTGGACCACCCTTGGAGACAGAAGCATTTTTCAAGATATTTATCAGGTCCCTCCAAGCAGTTATTTAGTATTTGAAAATGGTAAGACGGATATAAAGACCTATTGGGATTATACATATTCAAAAAGTACCGGATTTCATTCTGATTCTAGAAATGACTTTATCGATGAATTGGAGAGCAGGATGATATCATCTGTGAGAAATCGTATGATATCTGATGTCCCAATATCATTTTATTTAAGCGGAGGATTGGATTCCAGTCTAATAACCGGGATTGCTGCAAAAATCTCTAATCAAAGCTTAAACACGTTTTCCATAGCCTTTGATGATAATAGATTTGATGAGTCGGAATATCAGAATTATATGTCTAGATCCCTTGGAACAAAGCACCAAAGTGTAATGTTCACAAAAAAACAGATTCCAACAATCATGAAGGATGTAATTTATCATACAGAAGTACCTTTGCTTCGTTCCGGGGCATTCCCAATGTATGTGCTTGCTAATCTGGTAAGAAGCAATAACATAAAGGTTGTATTATCCGGGGAAGGTTCAGATGAGCTTTTTGGGGGATATGACATTTTCAGGGAAGTCAAGATTAGGGAATTTTGTAATAAGAATCCAGATTCAAAATGGGGGGCAGCTCTGTATAGGCAAATAAATAATTTTGTACCAGGCTTGACCTCCCAGCCTGTGAACAGTCTTTCTTTATATTATAATAGCACTGACTCTGGATCCTGCTTCAG
>JAEYXC010000327.1 GCA_023428655.1 Bacillota bacterium
AACAAGGAAGGAGACGACATCTTAACCCCGGACTTTGTCTGCTTCTCAATATCCTTAACAAGCTTATCAATGTGTGTCTTTAGGATTAGAGCTAAGCCGAGACGATTCTGATTCTTATATAATTGCTCCAGATGCTTTTCACAAAAGCCCAGCCTTGAGGTCATTTCCCGAATATCATCCTCCATGTAGCTTGGCCCCATGGTAAACTCAATCGCATTGGTTTCCAGCTGCTTTCTCATGGTACAAAGAGGACATTCCGTATCAGCTTCAAATGCATCATTTACAGGAATTGTATACAATTTTTCCTTCAAAGTCTTATCCTACCTTTAAACAGATTTACTATCCTTGATTAGCTCCTTGATATCCCTTGCTTTTTGCTTGATACGCTCATTTGCTTCTCTTGAGATCAATACCTTAGAAACCCAACGGCTGGCATCATCAAGCCTACCGCTCTTTCTTGCCAGCTCCGCCATAAGTAAGGTCATGGTACTCTCATCCATGCCGCACATAGGGAAGGTCTCTTTACCGAAAGCATCCTCAAAGCCCACATAGGCTTTAGAAATGAGATCCAATTCTTCCTGCTCCAACGCTTCCATCTGCTGCTTATAGTTCGGCGTATCCTTTGGAAGTGTCTCCGCTTTCCCCCTTAAAATCCAAGCTAATTTAAGACAGGTATAGGCACGCTCCGAGGTCTTTGACTTCTTAACAATCGAATTAATTAATGCCAGCTTATGTCTTGTGATTGCATCATCATAGGTGAATATACCTCCGGTCTCCTTAAGCCCCTTAAAGCTTGCAGAAATATTGGCTTTGATTAATGCGGACTGTGTACTGGTAACATAATTGAAAAATCGATTTAAGGCTGCAAAACCACAATGAGGGCATACGATTGCATCATATTTCAGTGGATCCATATACTGATACACCGGTCTTAAATCTGCATCCAGATTCAATAGCTTCACTTTGCCGGATTTTACCATCTTCGACTTGAACTCTTTATCACATACAGGACAGGTAAAGGTTTTATCAAAGATTGTATCTTCTTCTGAAAATGCCGGTTTCTCTTCAATCGATGCTTTACGCTCTGTTTCCTTTTCTTTCTCGTCGTAGATATCGATACCAGCTAAATTATTCAGACCAAACGCTTCTAACCCAGAAAATATATTTGCCACTGCTTTTTCCCCCATTTCTTATGAAATAACAAGTCAATAAAACATATTGACTCACTGTCTTATAATGTCATTTGTGTCATACTTTTATTAATGTCTGTACAAATCCAGGTACAGACCCATCCTGTGATTGCTTATTCCCACTACTCCGGCTTGTAAGAGCTCTTAAGCGAAACAATACGGTTAAATACCGGCTTCTCCGGTGTAGAATCCTTACTATCCAGACAGAAAAAGCCCTGTCTTAAAAACTGGAAGCTGTCCGGAGCCTTTGCTCCTTCGATATTGGGCTCAATATAGCAATTGGTTAATATTCTAATGGAATTCGGATTCAGATTAAGACTGCCATCCTCATTATAAACACCCTTTTCTTCATCCACAATATTCTCATAAAGGCGAACCTCTGCCTTTACCGCTGTTTCAGCCGCTACCCAATGTATGGTTCCCTTTACCTTTCTAGCGTTGAAGCCTGAACCACTTCTCGTCTCCGGGTCATAGGTACAATGAATTTCGGTTACATTGCCAGCCTCATCGGTTACATAATCCTGGCAGGTCACAAAGTAAGCGTTCATGAGGCGCACCTCATTCCCGGGAAACAGACGGAAATATTTCTTCGGAGGATCAATCATAAAGTCCTCCCTCTCGATATAAAGCTCTCTACCAAAGGGAACCTGTCTATTCCCCATGGCTTCATTCTCCTGATTATTCGGCGCTTCCAGATACTCAATCTGACCCTCGGGATAGTTTGTAATAATCAGCTTGATCGGGTCAAGCACTGCCATTATCCTCGGTCTCTTCAGCTTCAGATCTTCTCGGATACAGTATTCCAGCATCGCATAATCCACGGAGCTTTGGCTCTTAGATACACCACAGAGCTCCATGAACATCTGGATGGATTCCGGTGTGAAGCCTCTCCTGCGAAGAGCGCTGATCGATACCAGACGGGGATCATCCCAGCCATCCACGATGCCCTCTTCTACCAGCTTCTTTATATAGCGCTTACCGGTGATTACATTGGTAAGATACATTTTCGCAAACTCAATTTGCTTCGGTGGCAGCTCATACTCCAGCTCACGAACAACCCAATCATATAGGGGACGGTGATCCTCAAATTCCAGGGTACAGATGGAATGAGTTACCTGCTCGATGGCATCCTCAATGGGATGTGCAAAATCATACATCGGATAGATACACCATTTGTCTCCTGTATTATGATGAGGAATCTTTGCGACACGGTATATTACCGGATCCCTCATATTAATATTCGGGGATGCCATGTCAATCTTCGCACGAAGTACTCTGGAGCCATCTTCAAACTTACCGGCTCTCATATCCTCAAATAGCTGCAAATTCTCTTCGATGCTTCGATCTCGATAAGGGCTATTCTTACCAGGCTCTGTTAAAGTACCACGATACTCTCTAATCTGCTCCGCCGTAAGATCACATACAAAGGCTTTGCCTTTCTTTATGAGCTTAACTGCCGCCTCATACATTTGTTCAAAATAATCGGAGGCAAAATACAGACGATCTTCAAAATCTCCGCCGATCCACTTTACATCCTCTATAATTGAATCAACAAACTCCGTCTTTTCCTTGGTCGGATTGGTATCATCAAAACGCAGATTGAATTTACCGCCATATTTTTTCGCTAATCCATAATTCAAAAGGATGGACTTAGCATGTCCGATATGAAGATATCCATTGGGCTCCGGAGGAAATCTGGTTACAATCTCTTTCACCTTACCCTCTTCCAGATCCTTGTCAATTATCATCTCAATAAAATTCTTGGAAACCACTTCTTTTTCTGTTGCTTCCAACTTGTTTTCCTCTATCTTGTCTTTGTTATCCATGAAAAACCTCCTGGTACACGCTCTTCTTATTTCTATTATGTCATTATTTTCCCATTTTCCTTATATATATACAGATATGTTATATAATAACATAATATCTTCTAAGAGAAAAGTATGAAATTATATTTAATAAAGACCTTGCTAAATGTACATTTCATCATCAGTCTAACCAGCTGTTGCATATAAATCAAAATAAGAGGCCGTTCTTAAGGGAACAACCTCTTACCACCTGTCAAATGATTCAATTAATATTTCGCTTATGTATTATTTGGAACGATAGAATATATGATCGTCAATAATCTTGTAATCGGAGTATTTTTTCTTGATACTGCCAGCACTTCTCTTGTTCTGGAAGCATAGTAGGTTACCAATATTATTGGTTCCGGTCAGCGCTGCCTTTGCTGCTTTGATTGCCTTGTTTAAGGCTTTTTTCTGTGCTTCGGGATTGGAACCGGTGAATTTACGAGTATCATACAGCTTTAACGCTTTATCCATCATACTCACGCCGGATTTGCCCTTTCTTGTAACCGCAAACTGTACGGACCACTTATTATCGTAGATCACTTCCTTAACCGTATTCACATGCCAGTATGCATCACTCTTTACTCTGTTTAATACAACATTCGCTACTGCCAGCATACCATTGTAATTCTGATTGCCTGCTTCCGTAAAAACCAGACAAGCTAACA
>JAEYXC010000336.1 GCA_023428655.1 Bacillota bacterium
GCAGACAGCAGGCGATGCTGCTGGCAAAAAGCATTAATGGATAGGAGGATATAACCATGGGAGATAGGATGACACCAATACCGTTTCATAATTTGATGGAATGGATTTTCGAAGAAAAAAAAGAAACCGGTAAGGTATTCGGAGTTCGCAGACCCTTTATAAAAGAGAAGAAGCAGAAGCTACACATCTTTGGTGAGACCCTGGAGACGCCTTTTGGACCGGCGGCAGGACCGAATACCCAATTGGCACAGAATATCGTTGCCTCCTATTATACGGGTAACCGTTTCTTTGAGCTTAAGACGGTTCAGATTCTGGATGGAGAGGACCTGCCTGTTAATAAGCCCTGTATCCTTGCAGATGATGAAGGCTATAACTGTGAGTGGTCCACAGAGCTTAGAGTGCCGGAGGCACTGGAGGAATATATTAAGGCATGGTTTGCGTTAAAGGTGATCTCCAGAGAGTTCGGACTTGGGGAGAGTGACGGCTTTGTCTTCAATATGAGTGTCGGTTATGATCTGAAAGGAATTCAATCCGAGAAGATTGATACCTTTATTAACCAGATGATGGACGGACGAAAAGCAGCAATCTGGCAGGAATGTACGGATTATCTTCTTGCCAATGTGAATAAATTTCAGAAGGTGGACAAAGAATTCATTGAAGGGATATCTCCAAGGGTATGTACTTCTGTTACCGTATCAACCCTACACGGCTGTCCTCCCCAGGAGATTGAAAGCATCGCAACCTATCTCATCAAGGAGAAGCACCTGAATACCTTTGTAAAATGTAACCCCACCCTCTTAGGCTACGAGACCGCGAGAGACATTATGGATCGTATGGGCTATGGTTATGTTGCTTTTGGTGATTTTCATTTTAAGGATGACTTACAGTTTGAGGATGCCGTTCCGATGCTGAAGCGACTTCAGGAAAAAGCGGATGCAGAAGGCTTGGAATTTGGTGTAAAGCTGACGAATACCTTCCCGGTAGATGTTACAAGAAACGAGCTTCCGAGCGAGGAGATGTACATGTCGGGTCGATCCTTAGCTGCACTTTCCTTATCAGTAGCCTATAAGCTGTCCAAGGCATTTGATGGAAAGCTTCGTATCTCCTATTCCGGAGGAGCGGATTATTTCAATGTAGATAAAATATTCGAGCTAGGCATCTGGCCGATTACCATGGCTACCACTTATCTGAAGACCGGTGGTTATCAGAGAGGGAATCAGATTGCAGAGAAGCTGGAACGTTTAGAATATAAGGATTTTGATGGAATTAAGGTAGAGGAGCTCGGTGAATTTATCAAAGAGGTTATGTCGGATAAGCATTATACGAAGGGTGTAAAACCGCTTCCCTCCAGAAAAATCGAAGCGAAGGTGCCTCTTATCAACTGTTTTGTAGCACCCTGTAATAAGCAATGTCCCATTGAGCAGGATATACCGACCTATTTAAAGCTGGTTAAGGACGGGGAGTATCTTAAGGCATTGAAGGTGATTACGGACAAGAACGCCCTTCCCTTCATTACCGGAACGATTTGCAGTCATACCTGTATGAATAAATGTACCCGTAATTTCTATGAGGAATCCTTAAAAATCCGCGATGCTAAATTGGTCGCTGCAAAGAAGGGCTATGATGAACTCATCAAGGAATTAAAGCCCTCCAATCAATATAAGGATAAAAAGGTGGCAGTAGTCGGTGCCGGAGCCGCGGGAATTGCAAGTGCATTCTTCCTGGCAAGAGAAGGAGCTGACGTTACTGTATTCGAGAAGAGAGGGGAAGCCGGAGGTATTGTTCGTTATATCGTACCGGAATTTAGAATTCCTCATGAGGATGTAGAAAAGGATGTTAGCTTAGCAAAGGCAATGGGTGCAAAATTCGTATTCAACCATCCGATTACTGATTTAAAGGAGCTAAAGGCTGCCGGATATGAAGATATTATATTGGCAATCGGAGCGAATAAGGGAATGCCCCTTGGAATTGACTGCGAAAAGGAAATGAATGCAATTGAATTCCTAGAGACCTGTCGTAATCGTCCCGAGACTCTTACACTCGGTAAGAATGTAGCAATTATCGGAGCCGGCAATACGGCTATGGATGCAGCCAGAGCTGCAAAGAGAATGCCCGGCGTGGAGCATGTATATATTGTATATCGTCGAACAGTGAAATATATGCCGGCGGATGAGGAGGAGCTTGAGCTGGCTCTTCACGATGGTGTAGAACTGAAGGAGCTTCTGGCTCCGGTCAGCCATAAGAATGGCAAGCTGATCTGCCACAGGATGGCACTTGGTGAGATGGATGCCTCCGGCAGACAGAAACCGATCGAGACAGATGAAGAGGTTGTACTTGATATCGACACTGTGGTAGCCTCTCTGGGTGAGAAGGTGGATGGCTCCTTCTATGAAGGCTTAGGCTTAAAGGTGAACCAGTGGGGCATTGCAGAGCATAATTCAACGACTATGGAAACCTCAGTCAAAGGTGTCTATGTAACCGGTGACGGAGCAGGCGGTCCTGCAACGGTGGTGGAAGCCATCCGTGATGCTTCCAAGGCTGTCAATGCAATTCTTGGTATTAAGCCCAGAGCTTCCATCGATAACATGCTTCGTGAAAATGAGATTGCAGCGAAGAAGGGAGTTTTAGAAGCAGCTTTGGATCCGGAGAACGACGGAAAGCGTTGCTTGGAATGCAATAAGATTTGTGAAGCTTGTACAGAGGTCTGTCCAAATCGCGCGAATGTCTCCATCTTTGTACATGGTGCAAAGCAGCCCCAGATTCTTCATATAGACTATATGTGTAATGAATGTGGTAACTGCAAGAGCTTCTGCCCCTATGACAGTGCTCCTTATAAAGATAAATTTACGTTGTTTAATACAATTGAGGACTTTGAGAACAGCGAGAATCAGGGCTTTGTTCCTTTGAATATGGAAAAGGCACTCTTTCGAGTACGTCTCGGGGATAAGATCCAGGATTTTGATTTGAAGGATATCTTCTGTGAATTGCATGTTGAGATTAAGAATTTGATGTTAGCGGTTTATCATGATCACCGCTACCTGATGTTACAATAATTTTTGGACAGAAGGGATGGATGCTATGGACCTTTTAATAAAGGGTGGAACGGTCGTTACGGATGAGAAGAGTTCCATGATGGATATCAGAATAAAGGGAGGAAGTATTGTTGAACTGGGAGAGAATTTGCCTTCCTGTGGTGAGAAGGTGCTCGATGCAGGCGGAAAATTAATTTTCCCCGGGTTCATCGACACGCATACGCATTTTGACCTGGATGCAGGAGATTTTTATACGGCGGATGATTTTGAGTCCGGCTCCAAGGCTGCGATTGTGGGCGGAACCACCATGGTTCTGGATTTTGCCACACAGAATAAGGGTGAGACCCTAAAGGAAGCCTTGGAAAATTGGCATAAAAGAGCGGATGGCCGTTCCTCCTGTCATTATGGCTTTCATATGTCCATCAGTGATTGGAATGAGAATACAAGAAAAGAACTAAAGGATATGACAGCGGCAGGTGTAACCTCCTATAAGATCTATATGGCCTATGATAATCTTAAGGTGAACGCAGGTGTGATGTATGAGATCATTAAGGCGGTTAAGGAGGAGGGGGGTATCATCGGAGTCCATTGTGAGAACGGGGATCTGGTGAATACCTTAATCAGGGAGCAAAAGGCTCTCGGTAATCTTTCCCCCAAGGCACACCCGTTGTCAAGACCGGATGAGGTCGAGGCGGAGGCAGTACATGAGCTGCTTACCGTAGCCAGACTGGCAAAGGCACCGGTAAATATTGTACATCTAAGCTCTAAGCTGGGGTATGAGGTTGTGAAGGCTGCCAGAGCAAGAGGGCAGAAGGTCTTTGTTGAGACCTGCCCACAATATTTGTTGATGGAGGATTCCAAATACGACCTACCCGGCTTTGAAAGTGCAAAATATGTACTCTCACCACCTCTTCGTAAGAGGGAGGATATGGAGTGTCTGTGGAAGGCATGGAGTGAGAACGAGATTGATACCATAGGTACGGATCATTGCAGCTTC
>JAEYXC010000347.1 GCA_023428655.1 Bacillota bacterium
TAATGATCAGGTCTCCTTGGATATGAAGCTTTTCATCCGTGATGAGATTAAGCTAATTGATGAATTATTGCAGGTGCTTTTACAATCTCTCTTCTCGATTATGAAGGAGAATACACAGACCTTCATGCCCGGCTTCACGCATCTGCAGAAAGCACAGCCAATCACCCTAGCTCATCATCTCGGTGCTTATTTTGAAATGTTTAAGCGTGATCGACAAAGACTAGCGGATACCTCAAAAAGATTGAATCTCTCCCCCCTTGGTGCCGGAGCCCTCGCAGGAACCACTTATCCTCTTGACCGTGAATATACTGCAGGGTTGCTTAATTTTGACGGACCTACGCTTAACAGCATGGACAGTGTTTCTGACCGGGATTATCTAATCGAATTACTTAGCGCCCTGTCCACAATCATGATGCACCTAAGCCGCTTCAGTGAAGAGATTATCCTCTGGAACAGCAACGAATATAAATTTGTAGAATTGGACGATGCATATTCTACCGGGTCCAGTATCATGCCACAAAAGAAGAATCCGGATATTGCCGAATTGGTAAGAGGCAAGACAGGACGCGTATATGGCGCATTAATGTCCATGCTGACAATTATGAAAGGTTTGCCCTTAGCTTATAATAAGGATATTCAAGAGGACAAGGAATTCACCTTTGATGCAATCGATACCGTTAAGGGCTGTCTGGCACTATTCAATGGCATGATCTCGACGATGAAGTTTCACAAGGACTGCATGGAGCAAAGTGCAAAAAAGGGCTTTACCAATGCCACGGATGCAGCCGATTATCTTGTCAATAAGGGTCTCCCCTTCCGTGATGCCCATGGTGTCGTCGGTCAGCTGGTGCTCTATTGTATTGATAAGGATATGGCATTGGAGGAGATGAGCCTAGAGGAATTCCAACAGTTTAGTCCCATCTTCGAAGAAGATATCTATGATGCAATAAGCTTAAGCACCTGTGTAAATAAACGTAATGTCATTGGCGGTCCGGGCTTAAAGGCCATGGAACAGGTATTAAAGATATATGAGGAATACCTGAAACAATAAAAAATATATGAAGGAATCTGTGTTAAAGCTTAAACTGACATAAGAGTAACAGGCAACCCTACTGATCCTATTTGACAAGCCGATTGGTGGCTATGGTAGATCATAATTAACATAAAAGTTGATTATGCTTACCAGATAAGCGTCATATAGTGATGGAGGGATGCTGTTACTCTTATTTAATGCAATATCTTCTATGATATCGCTTCTTATTTCTTAGAACTGAATGGCAAGAACAATAATATTAACAATTACTAAAAGTGTACTAATGGCAATATATTTGATTCGTTCCGTTTTCTCCTTACGATTTCCCAGCATAAAGAGTAATAATAAAATTCCGAGGGTAATCAACATATAGGTCAGCTTAGGCATGGTATTAGCCACTCCTTTTGCATTAAACTGAGTAGCTATGGTATCCGGCAGCCTTCCATTGGCATAGACGTCAAATAATAATGTGATTAATAAATAGCTTCCATTCAATATCGGATATATATTTTCTTTCCAATTCTTCATACTCTCCCATTTCCCCTCTTATATATTATGTACTAATTTAATCGAATACGAGTTATCACTTCATGATTATATTCCTCCTCGTATCAGATTGCAAGTTAAGATAATCCGGTCCAATAACTGTTCCCTTCAAAGAAGTGATCCGTCCAACGAGCGCTCATCCAGAGAATCCTACCGTGATTACATTGTTATGTAAATATTTACATTGACATTTTTTTAACAATGTATTATACTAGGGTAGATTCTTTTTTTCAAAATCAATCTAAAATACAAAGGATATACGTTAGCCATAGAAAGGAGCATTGCCATGAATATTTATATCTGTGTTGGTAGTTCCTGTCACATCAAAGGTTCTTATAACATCATTCAACTTATGAAGGAAGCGATCGAAACGCACCACCTGGAGGAAAAGGTTAACCTATCCGCAGCTTTCTGCCTTGGGCAATGTACAAATGGCGTTACGGTCAAAATCAATGATGAGATAATCTGCGGACTATCGGTAGAAGGTTTTCCTGATTTTTTTAATCAATATGTTCTGTCAAAAATGTAACTCTGTCATACATCAGTACTAAACTTATGCACTGATGAGTATTCGGACTGTTGCTTCCAACAGCTCCAACATAAAGGTCGTGAAGCTATGAATCACTACATACAACTAAAAAATTCAAATTGTAAAAATTGCTATAAATGCATCCGTCATTGTCCCGTGAAATCCATTCGTTTCTCAGATCATCAGGCTCATATCGTCAAGGAGCAATGTATCCTTTGCGGTGAATGCTTTGTCGCCTGTCCCCAGAATGCCAAGCAGATTCGCAATGACGTGAAGATTGTTAAGGAGCTGCTGGCTACGGGTAAACCTGTTTACGCCAGTGTAGCTCCTGCTTTTATTGCGAATTATGCCGGTTCCGATCTAACCTCCTTGGCAAAAGCCCTATATCAATTAGGCTTTGCAGGGGTGGAGGAAACGGCTCTCGGTGCTACCATCGTAAAAAGCAGATACGAAGACATGATACGACAAGGGGATGGTAAAGCAATTATCTCCTCCTGCTGCCATACTGTTAACATCCTAATTCAAAAGTATTTTCCGGAAGCACTTCCCTATCTTGCGCCGGTATTATCTCCGATGCAGGCCCATTGCCGTAAGCTGAAGGAGGAGCATCCCGAGGCCTATACTGTTTTCATAGGACCCTGTATCTCCAAAAAGGAAGAAGCGGAGCTCTACCCCGGAATTGTTGATTGTGCTCTCACCTTTGAAGAGCTGTCAGACTGGTTTATGGAAGCGGGAGTTGAAGTAACTCCTGTTATGGCAGAGTTAAACTTGGATCAAGGCAGAGCCAGACTCTTTCCAACCCCCGGTGGCATTATTCGTTCCATGTTCACCGAAGAGCTTTCCTACGATTTTATCGCCATCGATGGGATCGATAATTGCATGCAAGCCCTCACCAGCATATCGAAGGATGAGCTTCGTAACTGTTTCATTGAAATGAGTGCCTGTTCCGGCAGCTGCATCGGAGGTCCGGCTATGAACAAGGAGCACCGAATGCCCATATCCGATATCCTACGTGTTAATCGATTTGCCAATCAAAAGGATTTCGCAGTGCAATCCCCCGAGCCGGAACAGCTTTTGAAGCATTTTGCATATTACGGTTGTCATCATCAGATGCCCGGAAGTAGCGCCGTCGATGAGATTCTACATAAAATGGGCAAGTCCCGTCCGGAGCAAGAGTTAAACTGCGGTAGCTGCGGTTATAACACCTGCCGAGAGAAGGCGGTAGCGGTTCTGCAAGGAAAAGCAGATTTAACCATGTGCCTCCCCTTCCTTAAGGAGAAAGCAGAGAATTTCTCCGATAACATAATCTATAATATGCCCAATGGCGTTCTTGTACTCAATGAGGAGCTGGAGGTACAGCAGATTAATCGAGCAGCAAGACAGATTTTAAACATTCAGCATAAGAGTGATATCCTCGGAGCACCGGTGGTTCGTATCCTGAATCCGGCAATTTATCTTGAGGTAATGACCAGTGGTCGTAACGTTCATGACAAGCTCAGCTATCTGGCCGATTATGAGAGATATGTGGAGGAAACCATAATATATGATAAGACCTATCACATCATTATCAGTATTATGAGAGATATCACAGCAGAAGAAAAAGCTCGTCTTAAAAAGGAGCAGATTAGTAAGCAGACCATGGAAATTACGGATAAGGTGATTGAGAAACAGATGCGTGTGGTTCAGGAGATCGCATCATTGCTCGGGGAGACGACAGCAGAGACTAAGATTGCTCTTACAAATCTGAAGGAGACGCTGCGAAATGAATAATCTTTGTACTGATATCGGTTACTATAGTTTGAATAAGAATGGCGAGCAGCTCTGCGGAGATCGTGTAGAGGTTGTTGAAGGTAGGGATGGCTCGATAGTCATGGTCCTCGCCGATGGTCTGGGTAGCGGTGTGAAAGCAAATATTCTCTCCACCCTCACCTCCAAGATCATCTCAACCATGATGGCAAACCATATGACCATTGAGGATTGTGTTACAACGGTAGCCTCTACCCTACCGGTCTGTGAGAAACGCGGAATTGCTTATTCAACCTTTACTATCATCCGTGTGGTGGATCATAAATATGCAGAAGTAATTCAATATGATAATCCCCATGTGATTCTATTGAGAAACGGTATTCACTGTGATTATGAAAAAGTAAGCATGCAGATCGGTGACAAGAATATCTACAAATCCAAACTTGAGTTATCCCCCGGTGATGTGCTTGTAGCTATGAGTGACGGTGCTGTATATGCCGGTGTTGGGAAAACCCTGAATTTCGGTTGGCAGCGTGATAATATCATCGAGTTCCTGGAGGCGGTATACGAAAGCAGTTACTCCGCTAAGACCGTGGCGACAATACTACTGGATCAGTGTTCTCAGCTGTATGGAGGTCTGCCCGGTGATGATACCACCATTGCAGCGGTAAAAATTCGACCCAGACAGCCGATCAACCTGATGATAGGACCCCCCTCCGATCCGTTGGACCTGAATAAAATGCTCTCCCTTTTCTTCTCAAAGGAAGGAAAGCATATCGTCTGTGGTGGAACCACCTCATCCCTGGCTGCCGAATTCCTGGGTAAAAATTTGGTTACCGGGATTGATTATCCTGACCCCGAGATCCCTCCCATCTCTAAGATTGAGGGAGTTGATCTGGTGACAGAAGGTGTGATCACGGTGAGCAAGGTACTCCAATACGCCAAAAGCTATCTGGAGGATAATGCTTATTATATGCAGTGGAGCAATAAGAAGGATGGTGCCTCCCTTATCACCCAACTGCTTTTTGAAGAGGCAACGGATATTAATTTCTATGTGGGACGTGCCATCAATCCGGCGCATCAGAACCCGAAGCTGCCAATTAATTTTAGCATTAAGATGCGTCTGGTCGATGAGCTGGCCGATTGTCTTAAAAGAATTGGTAAACGGATTAATGTTAGTTATTTTTAAAACCATAAGGCAGTGCCAAAAATCATGATATAAAATGGGGTGTTGCATAAGGAATAAAAACGGAAGGAAAGAACTACATGCACGTAGTCTTTCCTTCCGTTTAAATTTGCTTTTGCAACTGCCCATCTTGAATTTGCTGTTTGCACTGCTCTTTATATTTTAGGGATAGCCCAAACTGCTTAACCCTACTATTCTTCTTCTAGACCATAATCAGGCTTCTCAAACCACTTGAACTTGGGATACTTAAATAGCGCCTTGCCGCGAATATCCTCAAAAGGGGTGTATTTATCCGGCCATAATCTTGAATCTCCTGAAACATTACGATTATCACCCATCATCCAATAATGTCCCTCCGGAATCTCATATGGACCAAAGGATCCTTCCATGTATTCCCAAAGATAATCCTCCTTCAAAGGCTTACCATTGATATAAACCACGCCATCATAGCCTTCCACCGTCTCTCCGGGTAGTCCGATAATTCTCTTAATATAATCATCCTCTTCCGGTTCCATAGGATTTGCAAAAACAACAATATCACCACGCTCCGGTTTGCTAAACAGATAAGCCAAACGGAAAACACCCACCTTCTCATCGACTAGAAAGGTCTTCTCCATGGAAGGTGTCGGGGAACTAATTGCATAGTAAACCCATTTATTAATTGCCATTGCTAAGATTAGGGCTGCGGCAATCACCAACACCCAGCTTAATATTTCCTTCATCACTTTTTTATCCATACTTTTGTCTCCCTTATGCTGAAATTCATTCTTTGTATTCGATCGTGCCAAACCAATGAAGCCTCGGATATTTTAGGACCGCTTTTCCCTCAATCTTATCTCTTGCAAGAAATTTATTATCCCAATACCTGGAGTCCATGGAATTATTGCGATTATCGCCCATCATAAAATAGCTATCTTCCGGAATATGAAAGGGGCCAAAATCACTATCCAGCTCCTCTTTGACATATGGCTCCTCCAACGGCCTCCCATCGATATATACCAATCCATCCTTACCTTCAATGGTCTCACCGGGCATACCGATAATACGCTTAATATAATCCAGCTCTTCATCATCCGGGAAGGGGAAAACTACGATATCTCCTCGTTGGGGGTCCCCCGTTATATAGGATAACTTTGAGGTTACCACACGGTCCCCGATCTGGATCGTTTCTTCCATGGAGCCTGTCGGCACCTCTACATTATATATGATAAACTTTTTGATCAAGGCCGCAGCGACGATGGCTATTACAAAAACCAATATCCAGCTAATCACTTCCTTAAGGATTTTTTTACTCATAATAAACCCCTTTAGTAATATAATGCAAAACTTATAAGCAATTATACCCTCCGTGTTGAGTTTTGTAAATAGGTGCAGTTATGATAAGTAAACTACCTGCTGTTATGATAAGTTAGCTGCATGCCGTTATGATAAGTAAGCTTCCTGCTGTTTTGCTGGGCGAGGTACCTGCTATATAATTGGGTAAGGTACATGCATAGTAACGGACTAATATAACTATGTAGATAGGCTCCATAACAGCAAAAGCAGCATAGAGCCTATCCTTAATTCATATAGAGAAAGAAAATGCACCTTCAAATGAAGCAGCCCTTCGTTCTTAATAAAGACAAGCTACATATTCACCACGGCAGTAATTTGAAGGTGCACGTAATAAACTTTGTTTGGATTGGTCGCAATGATTCGATGTCATCCTATCTAGACTATATCTTAGTAACTGCGAAGCGGGAGGCTACAACAAGCCATAATCCCGGAAAGAACCTCATGATCTGCCATACTCCGGCACCATTCAGCCCCAGCTCCGGAATCAGAGTAAACTTTGCATTCATGCTCCGGACATCATCAAACCACACAACATGCTCTACTCCCTCCGCATTGGTATAATAATAGAAGGGAGCCTGAGCCAATTCATCAAATTGTATTGTGACTCCATATTGAGCCGCTCGCTCAATTGCCTGTTGATTGCCGAGGGATTCTGCTGCCGTTTCACCCCGTACGAAGGGTAGGGGCCAATCATATGCATAATTGGGAATCCCCATTAATATTTTATTGGGATCAATCACGGATACACCATATTCCAATACTCTACGCACATTATTCAGCGGTGCCGTTGCCATTGGCGGCCCATAGGTATAGCCCCATACTGCTCATAGGCAATAATCACCCATGATAATGTAGAAGGAGGTACTTAGAAATGTGTTTGATTTTCAATGTAATAATATTATTGGCTTATGCCGGAGAGATGTGGATTGATTATGGTGTAATACTAGATGAGGATGCGAAACTGAAGGAAAAGAGGGTTTATATAGTCAGGCTTGTTTTGATAACATTTCTTGCTTACATGGCATTAATGATATTATATAAGTCTTTCGGTGTCAATGATGCTAATTTGATTTACTATATTAAATATAATCAAATCAGATAGTTCAAAAATAAGCCCTCACCGGTTAAGGTAAGGGCTTATTTTATGTTGTGATGTTATGATAATTTTTTTATTGTTTTTGCACCGGCAGCCCATCCATCATCCATACCGTCTTTATTCCATCCCCAGGCTTCCCAAGCATATAATACGGATATTCTAGTTTTATTATCAAAGACTCCGTTGAGCTCCAAATTGTATGGTCCCTTTAATTCATTAAGTCTTGACTTAAGCCAATTGATATCATCCTTACTAGACTTTGCAGTTATCGTCTTGGATGGAATATAATTCTCTGGTATGTATTTTATACCGGTATGTTCACATACTCCCTTACAGATCTCTTGTGCACTCTCTTTCCAATAGTCTTCATTTGCCATCATAGTTATTGCTTCTTTTTCATTAGTCATGAAGGAAAGTTCTACGAGTATGGCTGCCTTGGTATCCATGGCATTGCAGTTACACATAGCGAGAGATTGCTTACTAACTCCCCTATTAGTCTGCTTGATGCCTCCGGCCAGATGTTTCAGCACCACCTGAGCTAATTTATCTGATTGTCCAAAATACTTATCGTGTATGTATATCCCCACACCCTGTGCACTGTTAAAACTATTCCCATCCCCAAAAGCATTGAAGTGTACAGATATACTATAATCACAATTTGCTTTCGCTATA
>JAEYXC010000362.1 GCA_023428655.1 Bacillota bacterium
CTCCAGTCCGTCTGCCAGATCTCCTAATCCAACGGTATCTCTGATAAAGATAATATCATCCAGCTGCTTTGAGGCGGCCGTAACCGTCTTATTAATATTCGCTGCTTCACAGTTAACCTGACGATTAATAGAATTACGCATCTCCTTCAGTATTCTGACATTTTCCAAATCCATTAAGGCGATATGTGCCTCCATAACATTTAATAGATCAACGATTTGAGAGCCTTCCTTAATATATACTACGTAATTTTTCTTACGTATTACTATCTTTGCATCGATTGAAAAGGTTTGTATCATATCCCTTAATTGCTCTGCTTTATCAAGACTTGAGACGACAATCTCCAGATGATACGCCTTCTTCGGATCACTCATTGAACCTGAGGACAAAAAAGCTCCTCTGATAAATGCACGCTTACAACAAGCATTCTGTGTAATCAATTGACTTGCCAATCCAATTCGTTCACTATGGATATCCGCTGTTTCCGGCCAATCCTTCATGTTACCGATTGGCAGCTTCGTCGCTTGAAGAATTCTGGTAACATCCTCACTATCACGTATCATAAGGGAATAGACACTACTCTTATTCAAGCTAGAATTAGTTTTTACCGAAACATCATTATTTATATTAAAGGTTTTTCGGATTAAAGTAAAGTACTTTCTTGCAACAACCAGATTTTCCGTCTGCAATTTTAAGTAAATTCTCTTTCCTGAACGGATAATATGACCTTCATAGGACAAAATCGCTGATAATTCAGCCAGTCTGCAGTGTCTGGCACTGCTGATCTGCATAGAAAGTTCTTCCTTCACATCGCTTGAAAATGACATATGAACCTCCGTCTACTTAAACATGTTTATCAATATCCCTGTGTTCTATCTTTAAGCCATATTCGGTCCTGCCAAATATATCTCCCAATTCATTCACAAGGGTTACCGAACGGTGTTTGCCACCGGTGCAGCCAATGCTGATCACCAACTGATTTTTTCCCTCTTCCATATAATGAGGGATTAAAAACATCAACATGTCCTCTAATTTATTTAAAAATTGTTTGGCAGTCTCAGATTCCATTACATAGCTTTTTACCTCTGCCTCATTACCGGTTCGATTCTTTAATTCTGGTATATAAAAGGGATTCGGCAGAAATCTCACATCAAAAACCAAGTCGGAGTCTGTCGGAATACCATACTTAAAACCAAAGGATAGGATTGTTACCATGAAATTGCTGAAGGTCTGATCATCGAGATAGATTTTATTCAGCTGTGCCTTAAGCTCCCTTGTTAAAAGATGGCTGGTATCAATGATAACATCCGCCTTCTTCCGTAGAAAAGCCAGTCTCTCCATCTCAAGGGCAATCCCCTTTTCCACCCGGTCCAAACCGGATAGCGGATGACTTCTTCTGGTTTCCTTATATCGTTTTACTAAAACCTCCGGCATACAATCCAAAAAGAGAATTTCATAGTGAAAACCTGTCCTTTTCATATCAATCAGAACAGAATCCAACTCCTTTAAGGCCTGACCGCTTCGAATATCAAGTCCCAAAGCAACCTTAGATTGGTTTCCCTGAAGAATGAGCCGGGCAAATTTCTTCACCAATGGAATCGGCAGATTATCCACGCAGAAATAACCTATATCCTCCAGCATTTTTAGAGCGGAGCTTTTACCGGCACCGGACATTCCGGTTATAATGACAAATCTCATATACCTTCTCCTAATTAAAGCTTCAAACCTTCACCAAGAAATTTGACCTCCGGTTCTAACCTTACACCATATTTTTCTTCCACAATCCGTATCACATCACGAATAAGAGAAAGAAATTCCTCTGCTGTTGCATGATCCTTATTAATTAAAAAACCGCAGTGCTTCTCTGATACCGCAGCTCCCCCCACCTGATAGCCTCGTAGTCCGGCATCATTAATCAGCTTACCTGCAAAATAACCCTCCGGTCTTTTAAAGGTACTTCCTGCACTGAATTTATCCAACGGCTGCTTATCACGTCTTTGAGCATTCAGCTCATTCATCTTCTTCCGGATGAGATGCTCCTCTCCCTTGGATAGCTTGATATCTGCATCCAGAAGGATATAATTCTCCTTCTGCAATATACTGGTACGATATCCCAGCTTCAGATCCTGGGCCGATAAAGTTCTAATGTTACCTTCGGTATCCATAACCCTGGCTGCAATAAGGCATTGCCTCATCTCACCATCATAGGCACCGGCATTCATCGTTACGGCACCACCCAGTGTTCCGGGAATTCCGGAAGCAAATTCGAAGCCGGTCAGGCTATTCTCCGCCGCAATGTTCGCCAGTCTTGATAAAAGAATACCGGCCTGTGCCGTGATAATTCCCTCTTCCTTTATCTCTGCCCCTTGGAACTCGTCACCCAACTGAAGAACAACACCTCGGTAACCCAGATCAGAAACCAGTAAGTTACTTCCGTTCCCCATAATAAAGTAGGGCATGTTCTCACTTTTGCATAGGTTAACGATCGCTTTTACTTCTTCCACATCCGTTGGTGTTATAAAATAGTCCGCCTTTCCTCCGATATGCAAAGAGGTATGGTTTTCCATCGGTTCATCCCGTCGAATATGCTCCTGAGGCGCGTTAAGTATTAACTTACGATAAAATAAATCCTCCAATGAGTCCACCTACTTCATATATTATACTTTCAATCACTATTACCGATCGGCATCATGGATGCACCACCGTCTTCGGGAGGGACAGAAGCGGATCACGCTTCACAAGCGTTATTGCTCTTCCCTCGTAAAAAAATTATCTCTTCACACTACCTAAGTTTATGCACCGGAATGAAAGCTATTCCGGTGCATATGTATTTTATCCGCTCTATTCTATGATAAGCTTTGCTGCTCCATAAATTCCTGCATCATTACCAAGGGTAGCCAGCTTGAATTCCTTATCCTTTAGAGAGTCAATCACGTATTGAGTATAATGCTTCTTTACTGTCTCTGTAATAATCTCTCCGGCCTTGGATACTCCTCCGCCGATTACAAAGGCTTCCGGATCGACAACCTGTGCAATATGAGCCATGGCAAGTCCAAGATAATAACAGGCCTTATCCACAACCGCCAATGCCAACGTATCCCCGTCCTTGGCATGATCAAATACCATCTTCGCACTGATCTCTTCTTTCCCACGAAGGGTTGAGGGCTTATCTGATTCTGCTAAAAATTGCTTTGCTAATCGCACAATTCCGGTTGCGGAAGCATATTGCTCAAGGCAACCCTTCTTTTTGCAGCCACAGCTGCTTGACTCATGATCATTTACATGAATATGACCAATCTCACCCGCTGCTCCATTGCTACCGGACAAAATATGACCATTGAGTATAATACCGCCGCCAACACCGGTTCCAAGGGTTGCGAGCACAAGACTATTATAACCTCTGCCTCCGCCCATCCAAAATTCGCCCATTGCGGCAACATTAGCGTCATTCCCTGCCTTAACCTTAAGGCCGGTCATCTCGGACATTTCCTTCTCAATATTAAAGTTAGCTAATCCTAAATTAGCCAGCATAAGTACCTGTCCATCATCGGTTACCGGTCCGGGAATACCAACACCTACACCGATTACACTCTCTTTCGGAAGCTTCAATTCAGCAATCTTATCCTTTATGAACTTTGCTACGTCGCGTAAGATATCCTTACCATCCTCCGTTCTCTGTGTGGAAAAATCCCACTTATGAAGAAGCTCTCCCGATCGATTAAATAAACCTGCCTTTACCGCAGTACCCCCAATATCAATTCCAAAACATACTTGATCCATTCCCTTATCTACCTTTCTGCCTTATAATTTATTAGCCTAAGCCTCATCTATTTTTTTGTTAAAATTTAAGGTTTCTACCGAAGCATAGAAATACCAGCTAAGCTTCCGGCTTTAATTATCCGTCTTCTTAAGACTGTTCGTTACTCGGTTATAAAGCTCCTGTGCCGCATTATAGCCCATCTTCTTCTGACGATAATTAACCGCTGCGGACTCACAGATAATCGCAAGATTTCTACCCGGTCGGATCGGGATCGAATGACAGGGCACCTTATTCCCTAAGAACTCGATATAGGTCTCCTCCAAGCCTAGGCGATCATAATGCTTATCCTTATTCCATTCCTCTAATTTAATCACAAGATCAATGGCTTGGGTATTCTTAACGCTTTCCACACCGAACAAGGTCTTAACGTCAATAATTCCAATACCTCGAAGCTCAATAAAATGTCTTGTGATATCCGGTGATGTTCCGATCAAGGTCTCATCGCTTACCTTCTTAATCTCGACAACATCATCGGTAACAAGGCGATGTCCTCTCTTAATCAACTCCAACGCAGCCTCGCTCTTACCAATACCGCTTTCACCCATAATCAGGATGCCTTCCCCATATACATCTACGAGTCCGCCATGAATGGTAATGCGGGGGGCCAGCTCCACATTCAGCCAGCGAATAACCTCTGCCATAAAGGCGGAGGTGGTTTTGGAGGTACGAAGAATCGGAACGCCTCTCTCATTTGCTAAATGAATAAATTTTTCACTAACCTCTAGATTCCTGCTAAAAACAATGCAAGGAACATGATAATCCATTAACTTACTTAAGATCAACAGACGCTGATCCTTATCCATCTGTTGCATGTAAGCCATCTCAACATGTCCGATAACCTGGACACGCTCTGAATCAAAATGATCAAAGAAGCCGGCCAGCTGAAGTGCCGGACGGTTTACATCAGGCTGGGAAATCTTAATACTGTTAATGTCGATGTCCGGAGTGCAATTCTCCAAGTTCATTTTTTCAATCAGACGAACCAGTTCAACTGTATACATCAGTACCTCCATCTACAGACGCCTGTCTGTATTATATTATATATTTATACCTAACTTGTATCTCATATTAAATAAGTGACCCTATTATTAATATCGGTTTTTAAATTTTTCATCATAAGCAGATTAGTAGCTCGATTTTATCTCGCTACGTTGCACTTATCTGACCAGGATTAAGTGTTCTTGCATGCAAGCATGCAGAACACTGCGGCTCCTCTTTCATCATAAGCAGATTAGTAGCTCGATTTCATCTCGCTACATTGCACTTATCTGACCAGGATTAAGTGTTCTTGCATGCAAGCATGCAGAACACTGTGGCTAATCTTTCATCATAAGCAGATTAGTAGCTCGATTTCATCTCGCTACGTTGCACTTATCCAAGCAGAAGAAAGTATTCTCGCATGCGAGCATGCAGAATACTTTCTTCTGCTTGGACTAATCTGCTTATGCGATATTTTATCACATTATTGATTGAACTGTAAACGTTAATTAAGTCTGGGGCTTATGAAAAAATTCATAGACTCGTTCTGCTGCCTGTCGGTTCATGGCCGGCACCTTCATAATTTCTTCAATCTCAGCCTCCTGAATCGCCTCAAGGGACTGAAAATATTTCATTAAGGCACGTCTTCTGGTGGGCCCAATACCACTAATGTCATCCAATATGGATTTCACTTGAGTCTTGCTGCGCAAGGCTCTGTGGTATTCGATTGCAAAGCGGTGAGTCTCGTCCTGAATGCGCGTAATCAGCTTGAACAGCTCACTGCTCTTATCAATGGGTAACTCCCGATTATTGTAGTATAGCCCTCTGGTGTGATGATTATCATCCTTTACCATACCACACACTGCAATATCCAGCTTTAGCTCCGACAAGACACGAAGTGCCACTCCTACCTGACCCTTACCACCATCCATTAAAATCAAGTCCGGATAACGGGTAAAGCTGCCCAGGGATTCATCCATCTGCTTCTCCCTCAGCTGCTCCTGCTCCCGTATACCGTGAGTAAAGCGTCTGGTCAGCACCTCATACATGGATGCATAGTCATCGGGTCCTTGAATGGTCCGTATCTTAAACTTTCGATAATCGGCCTTCTTCGGCTTCCCCTTCTCATAAACCACCATGGAACCAACGGATTCAAAGCCCGAGGTATTGGAAATATCAAAGGATTCGATACGTTCCACCAAGGGCAAATCTAGATATGCTGCCAGCTCCTTTAAGGCTCCGACTGTCCTGGCTTCTTCTCTCTTAATCTTCTCAAGATCCTGATGTAATACAAGCTCAGCGTTTTTTCTGGCTAGCTCCACCAACTTCTCCTTATCCCCCTTTTGCGGAACCTTAAGATAGACCTTCTGTCCGCGTTTTACTGAGAGCCATTCGGTTATCAGCTCCTCCTCTTCTGTTCCGGTTCCAAGAAATATCTCTTTGGGTATATAGGGAGTTCCGGCATAAAACTGCTTCAAAAAGCTAGCCATAATATCGCCGTCCTCCTCATCCTGGACGCCTGAAAGATGAAAATTATCTCTTCCAATCAACTTTCCACTTCGGATAAAGAAGGTCTGTACCACAGCCTCATCCTTGTCTCTGGCAAATGCAACAATATCCCGATCCACCTGATCCGTATTTGTTATCTTCTGCCGGTTGGCGATCTGCCTAACGCTGCCTAACAGATCACGGTATTCTGCTGCCTTCTCAAATTCCAGCTCCTCAGAAGCAGCTGCCATCTTATCCTCGAGTAGCTTACCTACTCTGGCATAATTGCCATTTAGAAATTCTATTACCTCATTAATGTTGGCTTTATATTCCTCCTCGCTGATATATCCCTGACAGGGAGCATCACATTGTCCCATATGATAATAAAGACACGGTCTCTCCTTACCGATATCCCTGGGTAAAACTCGGTTGCAGGTTCTGATCTTATAGATACGGCGCAGAAGCTCCAATGTATCCTTTACCGCATTCACACTGGTATAGGGGCCAAAATATTTGGCCTTATCCTTCTTCATCTCCCGGCTGATCGATACCTTAGGATAAGCCTCATTGGTGGTCACCCTGATATAGGGATAGGTCTTATCGTCCTTCAGCATGGTATTATATTTTGGCATGTGCTCCTTAATCAGGTTACACTCCAGCACCAAGGCCTCTAGCTCCGAATCCGTAATAATATATT
The DNA here is from genome assembly GCA_023428655.1 of Bacillota bacterium. GTDB lineage: Bacteria > Bacillota > Clostridia > Lachnospirales > Lachnospiraceae > Mobilitalea. The sequence continues at coordinate 6,982 of JAEYXC010000362.1, forward strand.
CAAAATGGTCAATCCGCTCGACCATCTGTCTTATCTTCTCCGTATGATTACGGCTATTCTGAAAATAGGAACGTACTCGATTCTTAAGGATAATCGCTTTACCCACATAGATAATATTATCCTTATTATCCCTCATGATATAGACACCGGGCTTTGCCGGTAATTTCTTCAGCTCTTCCTCTATATTAAACATAAAATCTCCATTCCAACTATACTCCCTATACAAGATAAATTGATAAACCAAGTCACTTGTCATGAATTAAGTATCCGTATCGAATATGTGTTTCTGTTTTCACATTGATTATAGCATGTTTTTGTATTTGAGACAATTTGAAATATCATGATGGCATCTTGAGATATGAAAATACATAGCATGAGCTTGGACAGCATAAATAAGAAAAGAGAAAAGACAGCGTGCTATGATACCGATCCACCGATACGGTTTTGTCATAGCACGCTGTTTCCTTTCGAATAAGGCATCCCGCTTAAGTTACTCCTTGAAACTATTTACGATGCCCAGCTCTTGTTTTTGATATTCTACCCAATCAAAGCTAAGGTAAATCTTAAACATATCCCCCTCCACTTCAAGCTGAAGATCACCACCACAAACCCTGGTAAAGCTTTCAGCAATGGATAAGCCCAAGCCACTGCCCTCCGAGGTTCTCGCCTGATCTCCCCGGGTGAACCGTTGAAGAATTTCCTGCGCAGTGAAATTCATATCATAGCATGCAATATTCTTCACAGAGACCACTGCCTTATTACCTTTTAACATCAACTCAATATATACCCTCGTCTCCCGCATGGAATATTTCAGAGCATTATCTACTATATTTAATAAGACACGATATAGTTTATTTCCATCCGCATAAATATAAATTGGTCCTTCCGGAAGCTTGCATTTAAAAGAAAGCCCCGAAGCCTCAATACGGTCATCCATATCTGCCAGTGTCTGCCTGATTAGCTTTCCTAAATCAATATAGTCGTATTCCAGTTTCATATCTCCACTGGTACTTTTGGCTAATTCAAACAGATCCATGACAATATTCTTCAATCGTTCCGATTTATCCTGTAGTATTCTGATGTAATCCTTTGCTCCTTCTGAAAGATTATTTTCCTTGGATAATAAATCAATGAAGCTGATGATTGAGGTAAGTGGCGTCTTTAAATCATGGGATACATTCGTAATCAGCTCTACCTTCATTCGCTCCGATTTCATCTGCTCCTCGGTAGCTTTTCTTATTTCATTATTAATCCTATCATAGATGTTATTGTTTCCCTTGGTATACCAAACAATAACCAGGATTTCAAATAGTAGCGGCAAGACAAACCACCATTGACCAAAAGCCACTAAGTATGCAACAGCTGCGGATGTGATAATCGTACTAACCAAAAAGATCATCTGTCGATATTGAAGATTCTTAGCAAAGGATTCTGTATGGAATATATCCTCGAAGAAAAGGTATCGATATATTTGCTGAAGCCTATGATAAGACCGGTATATAAAGCTATCCTTCAGCAGCCGATCCGCTTTAAGCTTTCTAACCAGTGAATGTAAAAACAGTAACGTTATACTACAAAATAGTACTGTTACAATGGCAATAAACATCGTTTTTGAAATGCCTGTTTCCATTATTTGTCTAACAAAATCCCACTGATATATATCCACCTTGATTCCGATGGATACCTTACCATTTAGAATTTGTATCATGCTTGCAGTGAATAACCAGATTACCAAACCAAGTGAAAATATTAATAGCTCCGTATAGGTTCGATCCGACTTTTTCAAATACACCGCATTATCCTCCGCTTTCCTGCCGGTAATGATACAGGAGAATACAGTAAGGGATAGGCTAAGAAGTAGGCCGATCAGACAAAGAATCGCATTCGGCATTAGCTCAGCCCGGATGCCACTCCAGATTTTCTGCTTCGCTTCTATAAAGTCATTGGGAAATGCAAGATAGGCGGTATAATCGGAAAACAGGCCATGCCCAAGCTTCATTCTATTATACGAATTGGGCCCGCTCATCCATTCTCCACCTTCCATATAAAAGAAGGCTCTCGTAAATTGCTCATAATATGCACGATCCGTCCGTTCGGTATTTGAGTACTCCTTGGAATCTACCTTTATGTAATAATAAAAGGGTACATTGACCAGCTCTTCATGATTATATGCTATTAGGGACACCTTCTGAAGAGCATTATCCAGGGTATAAAAAAAATCCTCACTCAAATTGTAGTCCGGCTCAATCAGGCACTCCGGATCCAGTCCCTTTTGTAACCCAAACTGAAGCTGTGTCATCGCCATAGTAAAGGATGCGATAATGACGAGGAAAATAACTGCTTTGGTAAGCTTATGATACCTAAGATTTTTCAATTTTGTATCCAATTCCCCACACCACCTTCAAATAATTTGGCTCCTTAGGATTTATTTCAATTTTCTCACGAATGCGCCTGATATGTACCATCACTGTATTCTCAATCGAATACGCCGGTTCATTCCATACCTTTTCATAAATATCCTCCGCAGAAAATACCATACCGGCATGACTCATCAGAAGCTCTAATATCTTATATTCTGTCGCCGTCAGCTTCACCGCTTCACCGTCCACGGAAAGCTTCTTGGAAACCGTATCGAGCAGCAGTCCGCCTACCAGGATTTCTCCCTGTCTGCCGCGATTTGCTGCATCTCCAAGAAACAGATAACGTCGAAGCTGGCTTTTTACTCTGGCTAACAGCTCCTGTGGATGATAAGGCTTTGTGATATAATCATCCGCTCCCATGGTAAGGCCCAGAATCTTATCACTTTCCTCTGACTTTGCCGAAAGCAGGATGATTGGGATGTTTTTCTTCTCCCGGATTCTCATGGTCGTCGACAAACCATCGAGCTTCGGCATCATGATATCCAGTAAAAGCAGCTGGACCTCCTGATTTAATAATACCTCCATCGCTTCCAAACCGTTATAGGCCTTTAACACCTCATACCCTTCCATCGACAGCAGTCGATCAATCGCCTTAACAATTTCCCTATCATCATCCACCACTAAAACTCTTGCGCCACTCATGCTTCAATTCCTTTCCTAAAAGCCTATCCAGATTATATTTTAGAAATCTTTCATTTTCATTGATAGAAATCTTACAATTGTCTTACAAAATCATAGCTTAACCTTCCTATATCAAAAATTATATATGTTTCTAGATAAGAGTGGTCTGAAATATAAGGTAAGTTCAAAACCTATTCTAGCACAGGATGGAATAATATGAAATTCCCAATTAATTCAAGATCAGTTTTTGGGTTACCCTTAATGATTTATAATATTCGCATTTTAAACCGAATTGTTATATAATGGTAGCAATTACTGGAAAGACAAATTGCCGCTCATGGCATCTCTACATCGCCATATTATGCAATAGTGTAACATATTAAAGAACAGAGAATGAGGTGTAACAATGAAAACGATTGGATTAATCGGTGGTATGAGCTGGAAGAGTACAATTACCTATTATACTTTAATCAACGAAGTGATTAAGGAGAAGCTCGGTGGCTTCCACTCAGCTAAATGTATCCTCTATAGTGTTGATTTTCATGAAATTGAGGAGTGTCAAGTCCGAGGTAATTGGGAGCAAAGCGGTGAAATTCTGGCTGATGCAGCCCTCCACTTAGAGATGGCGGGAGCGGATTTTATCGTTATCTGCACAAACACCATGCATAAGGTAATTGATATAATTCAACAAAGAATTACCATTCCCATTCTACATATCGCAGAAGCTACTGCTACAGAGCTTGTCAGCTCCAACATAAAAAGGGTAGCATTGCTCGGTACAAAATACACCATGCAGCAGGACTTCTATAAATCCAAGCTAATGGAAGCAGATCTTAAAGTCATGATACCGGAGGAGAATGACATCGATCTGATCAACACTACCATCTATGATGAGCTATGCCTTGGTATCATATCCAAGAAATCAAAGGATGAATTCCTACGCATTATTCATTCTATGGCTCATTCTGGAGCCGAGGGCATCATTCTTGGCTGCACCGAGATTGGATTGCTTGTGGAACAGCAGGATACCTCCATTCCACTATTTGATACAACGTTAATTCATGCGACGAAAGCCGCACTTTTCGCAATAGAAGGTTAAGTCGATGAATGGGAGGAATTGCTATGATCCTCTTTAATACCAGCTGGGGTGCAGAGGAAGAAATGGTTACAATGGTACAGGAAATCGTTGAGAGAAGATTATAAACGTTCAAAGTCACATTAAGTCTATCTAGAAGGTGAAAAGAAATGATTGGTTTAGTACTACTACTTATAATTATATTCATATACCTCGCTTATTGCATTATTGCTACTCATAATGTAGCTCTGGAAAATAATGCAATGCTCCATAAGCTGTTAGAGCTTGAAAAAAAGAAGCAGTCCGATTCGGTCGTTCCACAGCCGCCTCTACCTAGCAGCGATACAGAGTTACCCTCAGAGTAAAAAAAAGAAGCCCGTATTTTGAGAAGATAGGGTGATGGATTATTTGAATCCAAAGGGCTGTCTTACGACAGCCCTTTCGCATTATATATTAACTTTCATTATTACAACGGCGGTTTCTCTTCGGTCTTATCCCGTAGCTCCTCCTGAGCTACCTCATGGGTTTTCTATTTTGTCCTAACCTGGGGTTATTACTGGGGTATATTACTGAGTCTCCTCCTGAGTCTCCTCCTGAGTCTCCAGTTGAGGATTATCCTGATGTTTATCCTGAGCTTCAACCTGAGTTTCCAGCTGTGGATTATCCTGAGTTTCAACCTGAGTTTCAACATGAGGTTCAACCTGAGGTTCAGCCTGAGGTTCAGCCTCTATTCCCTTCACTTCATTATATATCTTCATGAATTCTTCGCCGGTGATCGTCTCCTTGGCAATCAGATAATCCGCGATCTTATCAAG
>JAEYXC010000382.1 GCA_023428655.1 Bacillota bacterium
CTCTAAGCCTCGTTCTGTCTCAAGCTTCTTATTTAGCTCCTCAATGAGAGCCTCCTTTTCCCTGTTCTGCATGGAATTCTGAGATAAGGATTCATTTAACTTCGTAAGATTATCCTTCAGATCCCTTGCTTGAAGCTCAATCTCCTGAAGTTCCTTTACATATTCTTGATAAATCACCTCGGCTTCGGCCTTTTTAGCCAGCTCGCGGTCAAGATTTAATTTGGCCGTATTTTGCTCGAGGAAATTGGCCTGAAGAGATTGCTTTAGCTCCTCCAGCTCCATCCGAAGCTTTGTTCTGCTGTCACGAGCCTCTTCTCTTCTTAATACCAGCTCCTTGGTCTTTTTATCCAAGGAGTTCACGATATCCTCCATCTCCTCGATTTCTCGACGACGCCCAAGAAGATTGCTTGCATTCTTGTAAGCACCACCGGAAATAGACCCGCCGGGGGTCAACAATTCACCTTCTAAGGTAACAAGGCGAAGGCTGTAATTATATTTTCGTGCAATCGTTGTTGCGTGCTCGATATCATCAACAACAATAATTCTACCCAGAAGATAATCAATCAATGCACTAAACTTTGACTCTGCCTCTACTAAGCTACTAGCAATACCAAGAACACCTGGCTCCTTTAACACCTTATCATTATGACTATTATTGCCAGCGGATATGTTTGTTAAAGGCAGAAAGGTAGCTCTACCGAATTTATTCTGTTTTAGATATTGGATTAAATTCTTAGCAGTCGCTTCATCGTCAGTAACAATATTTTGAATCGTTCCACCCAGAGCAGTCTCGATGGCCGTCTCATAATTTTTATCAACTTTAATAATATCCGCTACAACACCTATAATTCCGGGCATCTGTGGCTTTCGTTCCATAACCTTCTTAATGCTGATCCCATATCCCTCATAGCGTTCCGTTAGATTCATTAAGGAGTCAAGACGTGACTTCTCACCCAAATATCTGGCTTGTAATTCATTATATTCATTGTTTATCGAATCTATCGAATGCTGAGTGTCATTGATGGTCTTTTCAATCTCGGCACTTCTTGTGGTTTGTTGAACTATAACTTCCGATATACGACCAAGATTTTCCTTACAGACTTCAATCGTTTCGTCATACTGGCACTCTTCACTTTTGTTCTTTAGGATTCTTTGATTTAAATCTGCTTTTCGTAAGGTGTTTTGCTCCAGCATGGTTTCATAACGCTGCATGTTACTTTTAATACCGGAATTAATATTCAGATGCTCAAAGATACCATTGTTACATTCTTCGATTTCCTTTGAGTAACTAAGAATATTCTCCTTTATTTGATTTAACTGAGTTAAGGCTGCTGTAAGCAGATCATCCATTCCGGCAATCTTGTCATCGATGGAAGCTTTATCCGTTATGTATTGATTTTCTTCGGATTTTTTTAGTTCAATTTCTTTTTTCGTATTTTCAATTCGTGTTTGAATATAGACATCATTTTGCTGCAGACTGCTGATTTGTTCCTTCAGAACCTTAATCTCGCCCTCTGCCTTTTCTTTTTGTAGTTTCAGCTCATTATACTGATTCTTGTCTTCCTCAATAATCTGATCGCATTCCTCTAATTGCTGCTCCAGACGGACATATTCTTCCTTTGTATTCTCATATTCGGACTTGGTCCCTTCAAAGTCAGCGGTAGCAATGTTTAATTTCTCCTCCAGGGCATCCTTGCTGGTACGAAGCTTTTCATATTCTTTCAGGAATTGATTAATCTCTAAAATCTTCAATTCCTCTTTTAATTTGAGATAAATTTTTGCTACTGCAGATTGCTTCTCTAACGGAGCCAGCTGCTTCTCGATTTCCTTCATGATATCGGTTATACGGGAAAGATTAAGCTTTTCTTCTTCCAAATTCTTCTCCGCAGCCTGCTTTCTCCGTTTGAACTTCACAATTCCGGCGGCTTCATCGAATAGCTCACGGCGATCCTCCGGCTTTCCGCTTAATATTTTATCAATCTGGCCTTGACCAATGATGGAGTAGCCTTCCTTACCGATACCGGTATCCATAAATAATTCATTGACATCCTTCAATCGGCAGGAGGTTCCGTTAATCAAATATTCACTCTCTCCGGACCGGTATACTCTTCTCGCTACGGTTACTTCCTCATATTCGATGGGAAGCTTATGATCGGAGTTATCGAGTGTAATTGCAACATATGCATATCCTAAGGGCTTTCGGGTCTGTGTTCCGGAGAATATTATATCCTCCATTTTAGCTCCACGAAGCTGTTTTGCACTCTGCTCACCAAGTACCCAGCGAACTGCATCGGCCACATTACTTTTACCGCTGCCGTTCGGTCCGACAATACCGGTAATACCATCATGAAATTCCAGTACAATTTTATTAGCGAAGGACTTAAAACCGTGAACCTCAATACTTTTTAGATACATTCATAGTCTCCCATCTATCCCAGTGTGCTTTATTCATTTCCGCGAAGTTTTTGAATCGCTTGATAGGCAGCTTCCTGCTCCGCTGCCTTTTTGGTCCTTCCGGTACCGATCCCGATCTCATCATTACTGACGTAGACTGCTACCGTAAAGATCTTACTATGGTCCGGTCCCTCCTCAGAGATCAGCTTATACCGAAGCTTTTGTCCATTATTATTATTTTGAATCATTTCCTGTAAGATAGTCTTGCTATCGAAAAAGAGATCTTTATTCTTCAGATTCGCTAAGATAAAGCCTCTGATAAACTCTTTTGCATTAGTAAAACCACCGTCAAGATAAATAGCTCCGATGACTGCTTCCATCGCATCGGATAAAATGGAATCTCGGTCCCTACCACCGGAAATATCCTCACCCTTACCTAACAATAAATAGTCTCCAATCTTTAAGTCTCTGGCACAGGCAGATAAGGTCTGTTCGCATACAATACTGGCACGAAGCT
>JAEYXC010000427.1 GCA_023428655.1 Bacillota bacterium
GGATGAATATTGGGAACAGGCTTATCTTAAGGTATTATCGCAGAGAAATTATTTGATTCAAGAATAGGGAACGCTGCAGTTAGCTGCAACGTTCCCTATTCATATTCGTGAAAGTACTAAGTGAAGAATTAAAACTTACTTATAAATAAGATGATCGTTCACTTCCCTAATTATATTTATCTGCGGTCAAAGGCTTGCTCGCAGTAGATACAGCGATACACACCGTTCTTTCGGTCGGTCAGCTTAAAGGAATGGGTAAGTCCCGGTTCTATGGAGGTGATACATCTTGGGTTCTTACATTTCAATATATTGGATACATGCTCCGGTAAGGTTGGATTTTTCTTCTCGATGATCTTACCATCATCAATTATGTTGATAGTGATGCGATGATCCAGTGCTCCGAGGATGTCCAGATCCAAATCATCCAAGGTGCCTTCGATCTTAATGATATCCTTTTTCTCCATTTTATTGCTCTTTGCATTCTTAATGATAGCAACGGATACATCCTTGTTCTCAAGATTGAGATAGGAATAGATTTTCATAGCACCGCCAGCCTTAATGTGATCGATTACGATTCCTTGATTGAGTACACCGATATTTAACATGCTTCCACCTCCAATAATTTCATAATCAGAGCCATACGTACGTATACACCGTATTGAGCCTGCTTAAAGTATACAGCACGAGGATCATCATCTACCTCGGTTGCAATTTCATTGACACGGGGAAGAGGATGCAGCACCAGCATATCTGATTTCGCGAGGGACATCTTCTTATCATCCAGAATATAGATATCCTTCAGACGGATATAATCCTCTTCATTGAAGAAGCGTTCCTTTTGGACTCGTGTCATGTATAGAATATCAAGCTGAGGCATAGATTCCTCCAGATTACGAACCTCCTCATATTCAATATGATTTGCTTCCAGAACCTCTTCACGGATATATGCAGGTATGCGAAGCTCCTCCGGTGAGATCAGAACAAATTTAATACCCTCATAACGAGCCAGTGCATTAATTAAGGAATGAACGGTACGGCCGAATTTTAAGTCACCACAAAAGCCTACAACTAGGTTATCCAGTCGTCCTTTGAGATTCTTTATTGTTAATAGATCAGTAAAGGTTTGTGTGGGATGATTATGACCGCCGTCACCGGCATTGATAACAGGAATTGAAGAATAAGTAGATGCAACGAAGGGGGCGCCTTCCTTAGGATGGCGAATAGCACAAATATCTGCGTAGGAAGAAATAACACGAATGGTATCGGCAACACTTTCGCCTTTGGCAGCTGAACTGGAAACGGCGGATGAGAATCCTAAGATATTACCTCCAAGATTAAGCATTGCGGCCTCAAAACTAAGTCGGGTTCGTGTACTAGGCTCATAAAATAGTGTCGCTAGTTTCTTTCCGTGGCATACATCAGAGAATTTCTTGGGGTTTGCTATAATCTGTTCGGATAATTCAAGAAGCTCGCCAAGCTCAGAAACAGTAAGGTCAGTCGGACTGATAATATGTCTCATAGACACCTCCATAGGTTATGTTTGTTAATGTTACAGGAATGTTTTATAGATCAATTTTTATTCCTTAACTAGTTATATTAGTATAGATGCTCCAAAATTGCAATTATATTTTTGGGAAATGTTGATGGAATTTATTCCAAGACACGTCTAAATAATTGAAATAAGGCACTTTATAACGAACCATTAACAGATAATTACAATATAAAATGACAATTATAAAATAATATCAGAAATATCAGATAATAGTATTGACAAATACAAATTTGTAAGTTACAATAATTTCATCAACAGAGAATATATAAAATCACTTAAGAGTATCTGTAAGAAGGGAATGAGTCCAATGAAGAGATAAGTGATTAGCCCATCCCGATAATAATCCTCATCCATTCAGAGGGATTATCATAGAAGAAGCACAAAGGATAGAATAAGAGTGATTCACTTAGTAATTCGAACTAAGAAGGGAATGAGTCCAATGAAAAGGTAAGTGCTACAAGCCAAATGGGTAATAACCCTCATCAATATAGAGGGATTATATAGAGGTAACACAAACCAATCCGATAAGCCTTGGAGCAGATAGGCAAGAAGGGAATGAGTCCAATGAAGAGGTAAGTTTTTAAATCCAATTTGGTAATAACCCTCATTCATTACGAGGGATTACAATAAAAGAGATAGAATATTTGCGGAAAGGAAGGTATAAACCACCGAAAACGTAAGTGTAACACCTCAAATCAAAATATCAAAGAAAGGAAGGTACAGACCACCAAATACGTTAGTTGGAACACCTCAAGCAGATTATAGGTTGGTACAAGACCACCAAGGGCTTTGCGATAGTATTCAAAGCAATTCTGAAGATGAGATGGCATGTACCACAAGAATATGAATTATAACTTAATAAGATAGAAAGAGTATCTATTGTATGAGCATAGATACTCTTTTTTAGCGTAATAGAACTTTTTATGGAGTTCTATCAATGGACATTTTATAACCTTATCATCTTGTAAGGATCGATAACGATCAATATATACAAAGGGATAATCAAATTATCATAAAGTTTAGCAATAAGGGACAAATTACTGGAAATGCATTAAATTATTTAACACATTTATTCCCTCCTGTGGTATAATGATTAGATACAAGTAAGGAAAGGTGTGCGTATATGATTCAAATTTCGCGTACAGGAATTCGAAACCTAGCTTCGAATGATACGATATATGCCCGTGGTCTTCAGTATTATAAGGATAATCGAATTGTGAATGCCACATATTCTAACGCGAATAAGCAGTATCGTCTTACCGTTCGAGGTAATTATAATTATTCCGTTTCAATTGATGAGCAGGAGGATGGCTCCTTTGATTATAGCTGCAATTGTCCCTCCCGGTTAAAGGATCAAGGGGCTTGTAAGCATGTCGTGGCTGCGTTACTGTTCGTGTTAAAATATCAGGAGCGCTCCTTGCTGTCAGAGACCAAGAATCCCGGGGAACGTTAGGTGATGCAACTAATCGATTATTTTATGTCACAGGAAGATACGGTATTAGTCGGTGAGACCTTCGGCTTAGAGGTTACGGTCAGCATCCCCTCCATTCTTAAGGGTGAGGGTGCAAGAGCCATGTTATCCCTTCGTGGAGGAAGCAATCGTAAATATAAAATACAGACCATCAAAAAATTTCTCTCGGATATTTATCATAAAGAAAGCTTTGCCATTGGTAAGGAGTTTAAATATGTCAGTGGTGAGAGTACCTTTGATTCTACCTCATTAGAGCTTTTGGATTATCTCCTGGGTATCTACGAAATTCAGGAAA
>JAEYXC010000462.1 GCA_023428655.1 Bacillota bacterium
CTCTTCCCTCAGCTCTTTCGGCTTAAATAATCGGTATCTTAAATAGAACCTCATTGCATCCGGATTATTCTTAGCATATTCAATGCAGAAAAGATAATAATTCTTCAATGACTTTGCCGAATTGTCATCCTTATCTAAGAAAAGCTCGACTACCTTCCTTCTGTACTCATTTACAAGATCATTTCTGATTGAGAGAAACAGACCCTTTTTCGATTTAAAAAAGTAATACAAAGTCGGAGATTCAATTTCTGCAGTCTTGCAAATCATTCTTATGGTTGTTGCTTCGTACCCAACATCCAAAAAATATCTATAAGCTATGCTTTTAATTCTCTCTACCTTTTCCTCTGATCCGATCATCTCTATCTCCTTTATCTTTTGTATCATTCCAGTTAGTTTCAATATATTAAATTTTAAACTTAGCGACCAAAGTACTTAATGTTTCTGCCACCAATGCTTGATCCTCAGCTGCTTTTGCAATCTGGTCCATAGCTATGCTTGTTTCATTCATATTCTTTTTTATGTTTTCCAAGCTGACCGATGAATCATCCATATTACCGGATATCGTATGAATGACACTTGATATCTCCTCGGTAGCGGCGCTGAGTTCTTCCGACATCGCTGCAGTATCCTCGGATAATTCACTGATATAAATTGAATCATTCTCATAATTATTCCCTGTATCAACAAGCTGTTCATAGTCAGTTAGTACTCGCTTATCAATAAATTCCAACAAATCCTTTGCATTTTCCGAAAGATAGAGGAAGGCATTCTGGACACTTGCAACTGTCTCTGTAATATCATTTACATAACGAGCTGACTGAGTAGCCATGGAACCAATTTCTGTTGCTACTACCGAAAATCCTCTTCCGTGCTCACCTGCTCTGGCAGCCTCGATGGATGCATTTAAAGCCAGCAGATTCGTTTGCGTTGCTATTCCGTTGATCAAAGCTGCTACCTTTGTGATATCATCAACAACTTTTCCTTTTTCTATCGCTTCAAGAATCTTAGCCTGTTTTTCTTCATATAAGCGCTCTGCTAATAGTTTTGATTCATTCCCGTTTTCTTTAATTTTACTTGCTCTTTCCTTAATCTGTATTGCTTTTCCGCTTCCATCCGTAGAATTTGCCGCAAGCTGGGATACGCCGGAATTCACATCTTCAATAGTCGCTGTTAATTCCTCCGTAGCAGCCTTAATATCCAGTACCCCTTCAAAAATCGTTGTTGTACTGCTACTAATCGTCTCAAAGGTGCTGCTAATCTCTTCAATGGTTGCCGACAATTCTTCACTGGAGGAGGATACTTCTGAGGTTTGCAATGCAATCCCATATATAATTTCCTTCATGTTTGCCTGAGCCTGGGTCAATGCTTCCAGTAATTTTCCGATTTCATCTCTATTCTCAATTGTAACCTCGGTGGTCAGATCACCTTTGCCCAATGCTTCCGCAAAGAGAATACCTTTTTTTACGGCTCTTGATATATTTACAGATATCAGTATACCAACAAAAACAGATATCGCAAGTCCTATTATGATTACAATATTCATGAAGATGGCACTGGAAGCGGTGAACTTTTCATTTCTCACTATCTCCTGGGCTAGAATGTCATCGTTACTTTGTATCATTTCATTAATCCCATTAAACATTACTTCAATGTTCTCTGTTGCATTGTCCAATAATTTTTCTGCATCAGCATACTTACCATCGTTAGCAAGGTTTATAAGGGTATAACAAATCTCGCGATTTTCATCAATATTTGCCTGTAAACGTTCCCATGCCTGATTTTCCTCATCGTTATCTAAACGACCTTTATACGAATTCAAATATTCTCTAATCTGATTTAGATATCCCTCAATCTTGGTAACAGCCTCTTTTGTTTTCTCATTATCACCATACAAAACAGCTTTCTGTACTTCACCTTGAATATTAAGAAGCTCCTCTTTGATTAAGTGCAGCTCTTGTATATCTTTAACATTAGTCGTAAGTACTATCTTTGAACGACCAGCGACATTCTCCATACTGAGTTTTCCCATGATTCCAACCGCAATTAATAAGATTGCCATGGACATAAACCCAAGAATTAATTTTTGCTTAATACTCATGTTTCTTAATAACTTTTTCATTACCATCCTCCTAGCTAAAGTACCACTTATTACCAATAACCCTCCGCTCCATTACTGTAGATAATGGAAAACGTGGAAGAATAAGCCTATTTGTTTAACGTTCGTTAAACAAATAGGCAAAGGAAATTATATTTCATCTTTCCTTATTTTTCAACATTTTTATTAAAAAAATAAAATTTTATACAATATGACTGATAAGCATTGGGGAATGAATTACAATCAGAGCAAAATCACAAAAATCCTTGAATTGGAGTGCTAATATTACGCAGCAAACTTACATAGCACGGTGCGACTGCTCCTAACCTAATGAGTATAATGAGTTGGAAAGTACATTTTGCAAAACAAAAATTGGCACAAAAAAAGAACGATGCTTAACTCTTGCCGTTATGCAATCATTCTTTTTGAATTATCCTTGAATTTATCTGTTCTGGCAAACTTTTTCCGTTCTATGTAACTTGCTATTCTAGCTAATCGTTCGGTTATATCTAATCTTTCTGCCCTAGATATTCCTTCCGTTTCCACTTACCATGCTATTCGACTAACTTTTATTATTCTGAACTTTCTGTACGTTTAACTTTGTTGTTTTTCTATTCTTAGTACAGCTCATTGCATTAATGACAATACTTTATCGGATTAAATAAGCACCGTCTTTTATTAATATATCCTGCATTTCTTTTTTATTAATGTCCCTTGTATTTTGTCCGTACTTTACAGCGAGCGATGCGGCCACCCCTCCAGCTTCTGCAATGGCGCCCACAATTGGGGTTGTTCTGATTGCCCCTTGTGCTTCAAAGCTTGCAGAGATACATCTTCCAACCGTAATTAGATTGGATATCTGCTGATTCACCAGACATCGATAAGGAACACTGTACATGGTTCCTGTTGTGATATTATCCTCTTCCTTGACGACCTCTCCGTTCCCATCGGGATGATGAACATCTACCGGATATCCTCCATGGGCTATAACATCATCGAAGGTCTTGGCAGATACGATATCTTCTAAGGTTAATGTATATAATCCTTTGATCTGTCGCGAACCCCTTACTCCAATATGGGGACCCGTACTTAGAAGCACTGCATTCTCAAATCCTCTGACACTGGTATGTAGGAACTCTTCCAGATTGCGTACTTGTCTTCGTCCCTCAATTTCAGCCTTAGTCAAATCCCATGGATTCGTCGAATCAAGTCCTCTTACTCTGGTTGAATTCACAATGACTTCCCCGGGATTATTTGTTTCGAAGAAGAGGATTGCTTCTGTTTTAAATTCAAGGGATCCATCCTCTTTTCCCTTTTTAACGATATTCTCATATCCGCTAATGGAAAGCCTTGGTGCCTTATCTACAATTTTGGTATTGCCCTTCAGAAAAGGAAATTCCTCGGGGTTCTCCTTCACAAAGGCCTTAACAGCTTCGATGTTCACATTCGACAGCTTCATATTCATAGTCATGGGCTGACAAGCTCCATCCGTTTCTCTTCCCTTTGTAAATTCCACACCTGCCCAGGCTGAAAGATCACCGTCACCGGTAGCATCAATGTATACCTTAGCATTTACTTCACTTAAACCGGCTTTATTACTAATGGTTAAGCACTCTATTTTCCCATCCGAAACCTTCACACCACACAGCATGGTATGATAGAGGATATCCGCTCCGCTCTCAAGTAGCATAAGCTCCAATTCCTGTTTCATACCTTCAACATCAAAAGGCGTTACGGTATAGGTATATCCAATGGTATCAAGTACATGGCCCGGCGACTTTCTCTTTTCGACTAATCGATCAATTAATTCACCGGTATGTCCCTTTATAACCTGTCTATCCCCTACATGATAGGTCATCATCGGTCCGACACCGGCATTGGTTAACATGCCCCCCATGAAGCCATATTGCTCTATTATCAAGGTTTTTGCACCATTTCTAGCTGCTGTAATCGCTGACATCACACCGGATATACCCCCGCCAACGACAACTACGTCATAAGTAACCATAAACTAATTCTCCTTTGGTATCACAAATATTCAACCCTAACCTGATTGTTTTTCGTATCAATTATTTATGTATTGCAATTCGGTCAATTGTTTCCTTTTACCTGCTTCCTGTATTCAGAAGGTGTGATGCCACTATATTTCTTAAAGGTGCTCGTAAAGGTACTGGGATTGAGATAGCCCACCCGCTCTCCTATTTCATTCACGTTAACCTCAGTACTTTTCAACATTTCCTTTGCATGGGATATCCTAAGCTTATTCAAATATTCCACAAAATTAATCCCAAAGGCCTTTTTGAAAAAGTTAGAAAAATACTTCGGTGTTGTATTAAACTCTTCTGCAATTTTATCTAAATAAAGATTTTCAGCGTAATGAATATTTATATATTGTAACAATAATTCTTTATTTAGCTTACTTTGATCATCACCATGAACCTTCTTCGTTGTATTCTCAACCAGCTTATCAAAATACTCAATGATTTTTTCAGAATTATCAAAGTTCTTTGCTTTATGTCGAAACTCTCTTTCCGTTGACAATAGCTCTTCTCCATCTACATTTAGATAAACCAATAGATTGACCAGGTTATTAAAAATATTATCAATTATGTATTTAAACTTAATGTGACTTATATTATTTGCAATATTCGTATCAATTACCTCTTTAATCAGCTTTATGCCTTCCTGTGCATTTGCACTCAAGATATAATTTGATAATTTTTCATCAAAATTTAAAGGCATGTAAATATCATAGCTATATTCATTTTTCTCTAAATCAATTAATGTTTTGGTGTTTTTTATCGTTCGGTACGCAAAGCAAAGCTTGATTTCTTCAAAAGCTTCTTTGCAGCATTGGGGCTCTGTGTAAAACTTACTTACTGCTACTAATACCGTATAATTTGATAAAACATTATTTTGAAGCTGATCCTTAACTCCATCAATATCACTTAATAATTTAGATCGTTTTATTTGGTCATTCACGCCAACCAACGCTACAAGCTTCATATTTTCCATATAAAATACGACCACGGAGCAATTGCCGTTTCCCACCTTCACGAGTGAATTCTCAATTTCCTGTTTTATCCTATCCGGCATTATCTCTAAATCATCATCAACGATGTTACTTTGATTGTTTGTCGTTAGAAGGTTAAAGCCAACCATCAGAAACTGCCTGGTAAAGAAGATGGCTTTAAAATAGGTATCGATTTGGTCCTTCATATCCTTATAAAATGTGATATCATCAATCATTTTAAAGAATATGCTTCTCATTACCTCTTCCTTCACATTATCCATCCTGCTGTTAATTAATTTATTCTCCAGCTGCATCTTTTCAATACTGTTATATATGTACTTGTAATAATTTTGATTCTTATTTTCTTCCTTCACACCTACCAACCATAAAATCTTTTTAAGCGGGCTGTAAATATAGAGGCTTAAGATTACCGATATAATTACGCCAATGATTGTTGTCACGAATAGAATGATCTTATTATATTTAATTGTGGATAGGTAGCTTTCATAGCCATAAGGTACTTTATTGATATAAGTAAATGAATTATACTCCGACTTCACCAGATGGTACTTGTAATTTCCTTTTTGAATGGTGGATTTATTACCGGAATTAAAGATACTCTCCATATCCACCTGGTCGATATCACTTTCCGTACTTATAATTACATTTTTGTCCTTATCCAGTACGGTGAGTGATGTTCCGGGCATCATGGTCTTTTCATTAACCTTCGCATATAGCTTTGTCAGGTCTACAAATACAACAATATTACCTAATGAATAATTCATCTGGTTCGATGCCACAATGGCTAATAGATTCTTATCCGTTCCATTGGGTGACCAATCATCCTCATAATAATCCGCCGGTATTATTTTCATTGGATGGCTTGTAACCGCATAGTTCTTCCAGTATTCCGGCGCATAATGATCATTTTTATATTTTTTTGAAAATAAGCTATTAAAGCTTTCTGTACCGCTTAATGTCAGTGCTAAGTCGGAATTATTAAAATAAATAATAAAGTCATAGATATAATCCCGCGTAACAATTTGCTTCACATTTTTCATCAGAAGATAGGCATTTTTCATGTTTATATTATCATGCCCACTTAGATCATATAGGTTATAGGGCAACGATTCGACGGTAAATATAATATCATTTATTTCCTTAAAGCTTTCCTCAAAAGATTGAATAATCCCATTTACAACTAGTTTATTGTTTATCTCAGCCTGCTCAAACATAGCATTCATTGAGCTTTTATAAATGTAATAATTTGAAACAAACATAATAGAAATAGCAAGCAATAGAATCATGAATAATTTAAGTAAAGTCTTGTTAAAAAAATAATTTCTCATATTATAACCACCCAGTTTTAGCATTTTTGTACAACACCATTCTAACCTATATGTGTATAATAGTCAAATTTATTTAATATTTTATTACTTATCTAGTCATTCTGCCGATATATTCCATATTTAATTCATATTCCATTTTCTCACTTTTGTAAAATTTCTCTATATCGTCCAAAATGCCATGGGTGCAGCTTCTACGTCTGTCAATGGTTGGTCCTCCCATATGCGGTATTAAAATCGCATTTCTGAGGCCTCTTAATTTACTTTCCTTTGGTAAGGGTTCGATCTCGTAAACATCAAGGACAGCCTTAAACCTACCCAATGAGAGTTCATTCGCCAACGCCTCTTCATCAATGAGACTACCGCGGGAGGTATTAATCAGAATACTTCCGTTCGGTATTTTCTGAAGTAGCTCTCGGTTAATCAGATGGTAGGTATCCTCTCTCTGTGCCATATGAATCGATATGATTTTACATGTGGTTATAATCTCTTCCAGTGAAGCTCTTTCTACCCCATATTCCTTATAGATATCATCCGTCTTATGCTCCGAAAAGACTTTAATCTTAACATGAAAGGGTCTCAGCATCGTAACTAAGATCTGAGCTGTCATACCAAAGCCGATCAAGCCTATGGTTTGGTCCATAATACCTTCATTATAATAATTGTTGTTATGCCATCGCCCCTCCTGCACTTCCTGATTAAAGTAAGGGATATCTCGCAATGAGCTCAGCATATATGCCAGGGTTCCTTCTGCCAGCGATTGAGCAAAGATCCAATTTCCGCTCACAACCTTGATTCCTTTATCAAATAATTCCTTCGAGATAAAGCTGGAGGCAGAACCACCGGTATGAGCAATAATTTTTAAACGATCGGCATATCGCAGTGCCACCTCATTAAACACCGAGGTTCCCCAACTGCAAATACAAACATCAATGTCTCTTAACTTATCTTGTAATTCTTGTGAAGTCCAATTCGCTTCTGTATTATTCCATACAACCTTACCCAT
>JAEYXC010000199.1 GCA_023428655.1 Bacillota bacterium
GACTCACCCTTCTGAGCGGTTGCCTTTGTCGGTTCGCCCCATACTCCGGAGGGAGTAGCTCTAAATATACTGCCATAGCTTAGATAGGATCTAGCCACATCCGGTATATAATCCTTAGCCTCCTCCATACGTACGGTATCCGGCTCCAAATGAAGCATCAGTGATGTTTCACACTCACCTGCATGTAGTTCCGAGTTGGTTTCCATAATGCCTTCCTTATATAATAAAGGAAATAAATCGCAGATATCCACTTTGGCTACCATCAGGTCCGGATTAAATCTAGCATTTAGCTCTCTCACTAAAGGTGTCATAATAAAAATCCCACCATGGCATTGCAGGATACATACCTTCTTAAAGCCCTGCTCCTTGAGGGACATAATAATATCCGTCATCATATGATAAAAGGTATCCGGATTCATCCAGACAGATCCCTTTTTACCCATCTGCTCACGGCAGGTGCTAATTGGTAATGCAGGAATAAGAAATCCTCCTGTCTTCCTTGCCACACCTTCCCCTAAAGCGGTAGCAATCGACCAGTCTGTAATCACAGGAAGGTGGGGTCCGTGCTGCTCGATGGAGCCGACGGGTATTATTGCCAGGTCCGGGTCTTGCTTCATAATTTCATCTGCTGACATACGATTTAGTAGCATTTGATCGACCTCCTTTATTCTTAAGATTAAGCGAATGCCTTGGATGCACTATCCTTATCCAGATAAAGCACTGAGGATGGATGTGTTCTAAGAACACTTGCAGGACAAGCGGTGGATATAGGGCCATGAAGCATGGCTTCAATCGCATCTGCCTTTAATTTACCCGGTACTACCGCTACCGTTTCCGGTGTTTGAATAATGGCACTCATGGTAAGGGTCAAGGCATATTTAGGTACATCCTCCAGGGATGGAAAGCATCCATCATTCACCTGCTGATTGCGGCATACCTCATCAAGCTCCACAACCTTGACTAAATGAGGATCCTCAAAATCTGCAACCGGAGGATCGTTAAAGGCAAGATGTCCGTTCTCACCTACACCGAGTAAAATCAGATCGGGGGGATATTTCTCTAATAAAGCACTATAGGCTTCACAAGCCTTTGCCTCTTCCTCTCCTGCATCCGCAAGATAATGTATTTCCTTAAAGGTAACATGATCAAAGATCGCACGACGCAGGAAATTGCCAAAGCCCGCAGGCGCTTCCTTGGGAAGTCCAATATATTCATCCATATGCATGGCACGTACATTCTTCCAATCAACATCACACTGGAGTAATTCTTCCAGTAATTCATTCTGGGAGGGTGCAGCAGCAAATACCACCGTCGCCTCTCCCTTCTTGGCGATAATTCTTTTTAATCGATTTTCAACATCCTTGGCAGCATTAAGCCCCATTTCTCTTCTGGTTTCAAATACCTTTACTTCTAATTTCTCAACCACTTTATTGTATAATTCCATAATTTACTCCTTGATATGTATTAGCCAATCGGATCGACACTGCATCGGCTTCCACCCAGATATGCTTTTGCGATATCGGGATTATCTAACAACTCTTTTCCTGTGCCTTGGCAGGCAATATTTCCATTTTCAATTACATAACCGTAATCACAAATGCTTAATGATTTTTTGGCATTCTGTTCTACAAGCACCACTGTAATGCCCTGGTCTCTTACTGCTTGTATATTGGCAAATACATCCTTAACCACAATCGGAGCAAGTCCTAAGGAGGGCTCATCCAGCAGCAGTAAGCGCGGCTTTGACATTAAAGCCCGGCAAATAACTAACATCTGCTGCTCTCCACCGGAAAGTGTGCCGGCATCCTGGTGCTTTCGTTCCAATAGTCTTGGGAAAAGCTTAAACTGCTCATGCATAAGGCAACTGATTTCACTTCTTTTCCCATTACAGTAGGCACCTACCTTCAGGTTTTCCTCAACGGATAGGCCTGCAAACACCTTACGTCCCTCCGGCACCTGTGCAATACCGAATTTTACAATTTGATTGGACTTATCCGGCAGCTGCCTTCCATCAAATTCTATCGTCCCGGTACGTTTTACCATTCCTGAGATTGCATTCAGTATGGTTGTCTTACCGGCTCCATTCGAACCAATAATTGCTGTAA
Organism: Bacillota bacterium; assembly: GCA_023428655.1. GTDB lineage: Bacteria > Bacillota > Clostridia > Lachnospirales > Lachnospiraceae > Mobilitalea. Next base: position 2,106 of record JAEYXC010000199.1, read on the forward strand.
TGCTACCTTGCTTCACCTGCATATCGATGCCATGAATAGCTTCCACTTGTCCATAGGTGACTCTTAAGTCCTTAATATTCAACAATGCCATTCTACTATTCCTCCTCACCTAAATATGCAGCCAATACAGCAGGATTTACTTGGATCTCCTGTGGTGTACCCTTGGCAATGGTATGTCCGAAATCCTGTACATAGATATAATCGCATAAGCTCATGATTAAATCCATACGATGCTCTATAATTAAGATTGATAAATCAAATTTTTCCTTAATGTCACGGATAAAATCGATTAGTACAAATACCTCCTCCGGATTCAGACCTGCCGCCGGTTCATCCAGTAATAGAAGTTTCGGTCTTCCGGCAAGAGCACGGGCAATCTCTACTCTTCTTTGTATACCGTAGGATAAATTGCTTGGTCTTGCCTTCGCATACTGGGATAGGTCAAGTACTTCAAGGCAATTCATTGCCTCTGCTTCGATTCTTTTTTCCTCCTTGCGAACACGCGGTAATCTGAAAAATGCCTCTAGCATACTATAGTTACCGGCATGATCCAGACCCACCTTAACATTATCCAAGACATTAAGTCCTGCAAAAAGACGAGTGTTCTGAAAGGTTCTGGAGAGGCCCATTCGAGCAATGTCAATCTGATCCTTTGCTGTAACATCCACACCACAAAATTCTATGGAGCCGGAACCGGGTGTATAAATATGAGATAACAGATTAAAGATGGTGGTTTTACCGGCACCATTCGGTCCGATAATTCCCTTAATTTCTCCTTTTTTAATTTCCATGGAGAACTTATCAACGGCCGTCACACCGCCAAATTTTATACCGATGTCCTTGGTTTTGAGAATGAAATCACTCATTATTTTTGCACCCTCCTTCCACCGTCTTTTGATTTTCTTTTTGAGAACAATTTGGTAATGCTCCTCAAATCCAGCTCGTATTCACCAAATAAGCCCGCCGGTCTGACATTCAAAACGATAATAATTAACACACAATAAAGAATAGTACGATATTCCTGTAAGCTTTGACCAAACAGTGTCACACTTCGAAACAGCTCCGGTAATACCTTAAGTACAAAGCCTGAAATTACGGATCCCGTCATGCTGTTGGTACCACCGAAGAAAAGGAAAATCTCCATCTCGGAGGATGCGGTAAAGCCATAGGTTTCAGGAAGCAAAACTCTACTTTGCAGGCCTAACAAAATGCCGGCTATGGATGCAATAATGGAAGCTAAGACGTAAATCTTAATTTTCAGATTGTACACATTAATTGCAAAGCTTTTCGCTGCCAATTCGTCATTCTTTAATGCGATACACATACGGCCAAAACGAGAGTATTTAAGGTTTCGAATCGCAATTACCACAAGTACGGTAATAACCAGTACAATAATAACCAAATTATCTACCTTCGGGATTTTGGTAAAGCCCTGTGAACCATTGGTAATGCTGCTGAAGGTAATCAGCAGGGCGGTTACTGCTTGACCAAGTCCGATAGAAATCAATGAGAAATAATCTTTACGAAGACGCACCGTAGGATAAGCAGCGATACAGGCAATGACTGCAGAAAAAGCAATTCCCAAAATAGAGGTGAACCAGAAGGAAACCCCCAGCTTACTTGCCAGGATAAAGGTTCCATATGCTCCTATCGCCATATAGCCAGCCTGTCCTAAGCTAAACATTCCTGCGAGACCGGTGAGTGCAAAAATACCGGTTATGGATATGACTGAAATACACGCTTGAATCAACAAGCCTATTTGATATGATGACATGGGTATCCCTCCTAAACCTTATCTTGGGCGAACTTACCGGAAATGCCCTGTGGTCTGACAAATAAGAAAAATAACATAATACCGAACAATAATACCGGTGTAACACTGGAGCCAAGATAATAAACCGCTATCATCTCCACAATACCGAGAAGAATTGCCGCGATGATCGCTCCCGGTAAGCTACCGAGTCCGCCGATGGTTGATGCGATAAAGCCTTTTACAACCATGGAGGAGCCAAGGGTAGGATATACGGAATACTTCATTCCAAGAAGGGTTCCGGATACTCCGGCCAATAATCCGGCAAGGGCAAAGGTAAATACAATAACCAGTCCGGAATTAATACCCATTAACCGACCGGTATGACTATCAATAGAAACCGCGCGAATAGCAAGACCAAGTTTCGTTTTTTCGATGATTAACATAAGAACCACTAAGATTACAATTGAAATCGCCAGCATTACTGCATCCAATGTGGACACTTTTGCTCCGATAACCTCTATAGAGGTCTTTTCGAACATACGGGGGAAGCCGTAGGATGCCTTTCCATAAAAAACATTAAGAATCTGTTCAATTAATATACCAAACGTGATGGAAGCAACAAAATAATAAATTGTAGGACTATTTTTTTTACGAATATTACGATAACAGATTGTATCAAGTAACAAAGCAATAATAAGACTCATGATACTAGTAAATAAAATTGTCATCCAAATAGGCGGAGCCTGGGGAAATGCCGCTTGAAAAAAATATGCAATATACGCTGATGCACTAATCATTCCACCATGAGCGAAATTACTGAATTTTAAAATACTAAATACAAGGGCAAAACCAACCGCAATAAGAGCATATACAGCACCTAAGGAAATACCATTAAATAATAACTGCAGGTTCATTGTTTCCTCCATATCTTTGGGACGGGCTATACAGCCCGCCCTCAATCATTAAGCCAGAATATTTATTCTAAACCTTCTTCCAGAACGATGCGGTCAATAATGATCAGGTTAAAGTTCTCATCATATTGAGCAATTAACATCGGCATACCTACGGTACGATGTGTTTCCGGATTAATTGTTATCGGTCCGGAGGAGCTTTGAACATCTTTCGTCTGTTCCAATAAAGCAGCTACCTCTTCGCCATCACTGGGATCCTTTGCACGCTTCAGTGCATCTGCCAAAACCATAACCGCATCGTATCCAAAGCATGCATTCGCGATGGGATACTGTGCACCGGTTTCATCCATATAAGCCTTTACAATATCATAAGAATCAGACTCGGGATTCTCCATGTCTACATTCTGTAAGAAATAAGTATCATAAACCTCAGATTTTACAAGAGAAGAGAAGGGTGATTGGAAGGTGTTATTTCCAAGAATAATCCCTTCATAACCAGCTTCACGAAGGTAATCATAGCAAAGAGCATTATCCGCTGCGTAATTACAGATAAATACTGCATCCGGATTTGCTTCGGTTATCTTGATTGCCTGAGCACGGTAATCCACATCACCTGTTTGGAAGGTCTCTTCCGCTACTACCTCGCCACCCTTGGATTTTACATATTCAGCGAAGGGCAATGCATGCTGTACTGCATAGGAAAGTCCCGCATTATAGAAGGTAGCAAATGTCTTTAAGTTAAGATCCTCTACACCATACTTAGCAATACTATAGGACTGCTGTGCGCAACCGGGCTCTGCAAGAAACATAAAAGGATAGGGTACACCGGTCTCTTCATTTGTTGTACAACGCTCATCCATGAAATGACCTACAACGGGTATTTTATCCTCTGAAGACAGATCCACCCATGCAAGTGCCGGATTTGACAGCGGAGGTCCGATAATCGCATCCACCTTATGCTCATCGTTCAGAAGTCTGTATGCGTTAATACCCTCCTGAACATCGTTTTTAATATCCAAGGTTATAACTTCGATCATACGTCCATTGATACCGCCATTCTCATTAATCTGTCGAACGGCATACTCAACACCCCATGCATTGGCACGACCTGCTTCTGAAGCACCACCACTTAAATCCTGTAGGTTACCAACCTTGATCGGGGTTTCCCCTGATGCATTCGCATCGTCCTTTGCAGCCTCTCCCTCTACCTTGTCAGACTCAGAACTAGCAACTTCCTTACCTGCTTCGGGAGTTTTGTCAGCATCCGTACCTTTGGAACACGCTGTGGTGACCATAGCAAGCAACAGTACGAAAGCTATCGTTGTGAATAGTTTTTTCATAATCAAATACCCTCTCTTCTTTTCTTAATTTAGGTTTTATGTAAACGCACTGAATGCGCAAACCCCATAATGCCGGATTGATGTGTCCCCTTCACTTCATAACATCCATAGAAAATCAGTGGAAAACGTTTTCTATTTTTAACTCTTCAGTTTTTTACAAATATATGGATATTTTACAGTTATTTGCATATTATCTACAATCCACCACTTGGATTTGAGAAGATTATATAACATATGCACATATTATTTCAAGTAATATTTTAATATTTTTTAATTTTCTTCGGAAAAAAATATAGAAAACGTTTTCTTTTTATTGACTTTTTATTATACCTTGTCATATAATCAGCTTGTCCAAAACTTTTTACAAAATAAAGAAAGGAGGTTCCATGATTTGAAAATCGGAATAATTGGGGCTGAAAGTAAACATGTGGAATACTTCTCCATTCCTATCAATAAAGAAAAGCGATTTGGCAACGCTCATATTCATTGCATTTGGGGAGGAGACACTACAGCGGATCGGCTTCGTACCTGTTCTTCCCTGGCCGAAATAGAAGGAATTGCAAAAACTCCCAGTGAAGTAATTGATGCGTCAGAGGCCATCATCATAACCCTCCGCGATGGTAATCTGCACAGCAGATACGCCCTTGAATGCATCCAAAAACGAAAGCCCGTATTCATCGATAAGCCCTTTACGGTTAATCCGACCGAAGCTCTAAACATCTTAAAGGCGGCACAGGATTATAAGACCCCATTTACAGGAGGGTCCACTCTATGCTTTTTACCGGAGATACCCATGCTTCAGGAACAATTCAAAACCTCAGCTTATGCTGAGATATCCTACCGAGCAGATCCCCTTTCCCCTCATGGAGGATGGTATTTCTATGGCAGTCACCTTACGGATTTGTGTGCTACCATCTGCGGCGAAGGGGCTGTCGCTGTAAAGGCCAACGTTTCAGGTGATAAGGTTATTGCTGATATCTACTATGAAACGAGCAATAATCCAGAAAATTCAATAAAGAATACAAAGAAAAAAGTGCAGATCAACTCTGCACCTGATTTGCCCCAACCCATGGTAAAAATGGAGGACATACATATATTAAATGATAATACCTGTTACAATTATGGATTAAAAGCATTTTTTGATGTAATTCGCACCGGCACAAGTCCTGATGCCAATCGGTTATTATACTCCGTCAAGCTAATGGATGCGATTATGAGATCCGCCTCGACCAAAGACACCGTTAGGATTGAAGGTTAGCTTTTATTTAAGCACTTTACGGTTTCTCTTATAATCAGCTTCGGTTCCAGGTTCATACCCAGGGCAAGATCATCTCCATCATTATTCATATTGTTAAAAAGCATCATTGCGGCTAATTTTCCGGTCTCATTGGAGGGATACCGGATCGTGGTAAGCGGAGGAATAAAAGTATCTGCAAAGGGGATGTCATCGAAGCCCACTACCGAGATATCCTCAGGAACATGAATGCCGTGCATTCTAAGGGTACGAATAAAGCCAAAAGCAACCATATCATTAATGCATAGTACCGCAGTCGCATCATGAGGATTCTCAATGAATTGTTTCGCTAATATATCGCCGGAATTCACCTCATAATTACCGTCATCATTGTCATATTCACGGCCCGAGACATAAAGAAGATCCTCCGTATATTGGATATTTGCATTTTTAAGAGCATCCTTATAGCCGATGAACACTTCCTTACGCGTCCATCTTGTTAAAGGTGTCGTAGCAAATGCGATATGCTTATGTCCTTGACTGATCAAATAGTCAACTGCCATTCCCGCACCTTTTCTTGAATCAAAATTGATAAAGGAGCAATTGGAATTTTCTATTCTTTGGTCAAGCAGGACAAATTTCATTCCCTTTTCAATATAACTACAAACAACATCGGAATCTGTATCGATAGAGGAAAGAATAACGCCTCGGGCTTGTCTCTCATAAAGCATTCGGAGATATTCTCGCTCCTTTTCTACCCGACGCATGGTATTACAAAGTATTAAATTATAACCCTTTTCAAAGGCTATATTGTTAATACCAAGGGTAGTCTGAAGATAAAATTGATTTGAAATATTCGGAATAACAATTCCTATATCTGTGAAAGAGTGATTGTTACTCTTGAGTGATCGGGCCATGGGATTGGGTACATAGTTAGCTGCTTGTGCAGCCTCCCTCACCTTCCTCTTCAGCTCTTCACTCACCGGATAATTTACATCATTGAGCACTCTGGATACCGTTGTTACTGACGTCCCGGCAATTTTCGCAATGTCCGTTATTGTCATGCGTTTATCACTTTTCTTACCCATCCTACACCCCCAACATTCATGGTTTATTGTTGCAATGTCTATTATATCGTAAACAATATTTTTTGCAAGAAATTTAGGAAAGCACAACAGGAGGATACTTATGAAAGCAACTTCAGATTACTTAATACATATGACACATCCCAGCAAACGATTGATTGAGGATATGAAAGCACTCAATGGCGACATCCTGATTCTGGGAGCCGGCGGGAAAATCGGCCCCAGTCTTGCCATCACCGCCAAAAGAGCCTTTGACGCTGCCAAAATAGAGAAAAGAGTCGTAGCAGTTTCCCTATTTGATTACAAGGATGCACCCGATGCCATGAGAAATGCAGGTGTCGAAGTACTCGAGGCTGATATATCCGATCCAGCCGTTCTACAACAGCTACCCGACATAAAAAACATTATCTATATGGTTGGTCGCAAATTCGGTACCTCACAAAACCAAGCACAAACCTGGCAGATAAATACTCTGCTGCCCTCAAAGGTCTGTGAACGTTATCCCGGTTCCAATATAGTAGCCTTTTCCACAGGTAATGTCTATGGCATGACAGAGCTTAATACCGGTGGGTCAAATGAGACGGATGAGGTAAAGCCGGAGGGAGAATATGCTCAGTCCTGTCTTGGAAGAGAGCGTATTATGGAGTATTATTCCGAGAAGGACAATACTGCCATGCTATTATTCCGTCTTAATTATTCGATTGATATGCGCTATGGTGTTCTTTATGATATTGCCAACGCCGTCTATAACAATAAGCCGGTGTCCCTAGGTCAATCGGTATTCAATTGCATCTGGCAGGGAGACGTCTGTGAATACGCCCTTCGTTCATTATTACACACCAGTGTCCCCCCAGCTAAGCTTAATGTGACCGGTCCGGAGATCATTTCTACAAGATGGGCTGCCAATGAATTTGCAAAACGCTTCCAAAAGACTCCCAGCTTCGTGGGAGAAGAAGGAAATCGAGCATTATTAAGTAACGCAGGTAAAATGAATCAACAAATGGGGTATCCCAATGTACCACTGAATACAATGATTGATATGGTTGCCGATTGGATAATCGCCGGAGGAGAAGCCATCAATGCTCCTACTCACTTCGAAGCTACGGACGGGAAATACTAGCCATGCAATTAACTGCACTATTATATCTTTTTGTTACCGTCTGCATCGGATACGCAGCGAACAGATGTAAGCTGCTACCCGATGCGACGACTGCTGCCTTACCGGCTATGCTTACCAATATCTGCTACCCTGTAATGATACTGTCCACCTTCCGGGATTTGAGCGTAAAGAATTTATTATCCTCCGGCTTAACCATCGTAATCATTACCCTGGTACTAACCTTCGCTCTCTACGGCCTTGGTAAATTTCTCTTTCGCAAAGAAGAAGAAGGAAGACGCCCGCTTTTCAATTTTATCCTTGGCATTGGTAATGTAACCTATGTTGGGATACCACTGATCGGTATTTTTTTTGGTGCCGAAGGTGTCTCCTTTGCCATTCTACATGGTGTGGTCCAGGATGTACTGATCTGGCTGCTTTATTGCCCCTCCTTCCTGGGTAAGTCAAAACCAAGAATTAAGCAAAAGCTTCTAAATCCTTGTATCCTTGCATTGATAGTCGGTCTGTTTATAACAATCATGCAATGGAAGCTCCCTGCATTTCTTAACCATACCATCGATCAATTGAGTCTGGCAGCCTCCCCCATTGCACTCATTTTCTTAGGTCTGACCATTGCAAAATACGGTGTATTCCGCTGGATTAGGTGCACTCCTGCGATTATGATATCGGTCCTAAAGGTGGTCATTCTCCCCCTTGTTCTTTTCTGTATTGTAAGCTTATTGACGGATCGGTATACCACCATACTGCTATGTATCCTGTTTGCATGCCCCGCTCCGATCATGTCAATTGTTTGGGCCAGCCAATATGATGGAGATGTTGAGCTCGCGGTTAACAGTTGTATCTGTTCCACTCAGTTGTACCTCCTTTTCGTCGGTATATCACTTATGCTTCTATCCACCATCGGTTGGATTTAACCGGGTGAAATGCATAATTTGCAAAGCCTTTATACAATCATCGTTGTCTCGTTTCCAGGATGAAACTTAGTTAAGTCTTGGTAAAAATCAAGGAGAATATGAAAGGTATACACTATGAGAAAAATGTTCATCAAAAAACAAAAGACAAGAAAACGAAGAATCAGTATGCGTTATAAATTAATCGGCGCATTTTTACTCCCCGCTTCATTAATCATTATTTTAGGTATCGTATCCTATGTCAGTGCATCGAAGGAAATCATTGAAACCTTCACAGACTCGACGGAAAATGTAATCTATTCAACAGGTCGATATTATGATCTCATCATGTCCAATGCGGAAGAAAAAGCAGCTCAATTGGCTCTTAATGGGGATGTTCAGAATTACTATAGCGGTATCTACCCTTCCGGATCGAAGGAGGAATCACAAGCTTATTCCAAGATTTATAATAACATCTATAATCAGGCACTCACGGATCAATATATTTTTAGTATTTCACTCATAGGAGCCGGACAAAAATCGATTTCAACTGCCGGAGCTCTTTCATCAGCAAATGCTTATGAAGACTTTATCAAGGCAAGGAACGGTGAAACGTCAGAGCTTTCGGATAAGCAATGGACAGGATATCATACCTTTCTTGATGAGCAGCTAATGCTTTCAAAGTCAAAATATGCAATCTCCTATACCACTCCCTTTCAGGATCTCTATTCCAAAGAAGCCGGCTTTATTCAAATGGATATCAAAATGGATCCGATCACAAAAACTTTGGAAGCGCTGGAGCTCCCCGACCACAGCATCGTAGCCTTTATCTCTCCCGACGGGCGCGAAATAACCAAGGATGGCAGCGCAGAGGAAGCACTCTTTATTAACCACACAGCATACCGGAATCTCCTTGCTTCGGACCAACCGGAAGGTACCTTGGAAACAGACTATAACGGAGCAAACTATCTGATGGTTTATTCCAAAATCGGGGATACAGGATCCATGGTTGCCGCATTAATTCCGTATAGCCAACTAACAGCAAAGGCTAGCTTTATTCGAACCTTCACTTCACTTATGGTGTTAATCGCTATTGTTCTGGCAGGAATTATTGGTGTCTTTGTTGCCAACGGCATTACTAGCAACATTCGAAGCATGTTAACGGTTCTATCCCAGGTTGCTGAGGGTGATCTTACGGTACTGTCCCATACCAAACGCAAGGACGAATTATCCGATTTATCCTCCGGTATCAATCATATGATTGAAAACACGAAGGATCTCTTGCATAAAACATCCCTGGTAAGTCATCATGTTATAACCTCCGCACAAGCGGTTGCCCAAAACTCAGAGTTACTACTGTCTGCGTCAAAGGATATCTCCGTCGCCATCAGCGATATCCAGCAAGGAATCATACAACAGGCCTCTGACACAGAACAATGCCTGCAGCAGACCGATAATCTAGCCGCTCAAATCAATCTGGTTACTGAGAATTCAAAGATAATCGAGACGATTACTTCCCAAGCAAAGGCTGTAGTAAATAACGGAATCCATGTTGTTAAACAAATAAATGATGACGCAAAGGCTAATGTCAATATCATTGACCAATCCATTCATGACATGACGGAATTAGAGATTACCACCGGTGCCATCACTCAGATTATCGAGGTAATGAACGGCATTGCTTCGCAAACTAATTTATTATCCCTGAATGCTTCCATCGAAGCTGCCAGAGCCGGAGATGCCGGGAAAGGCTTTACCGTAGTTGCTGAAGAAATTCGTAAATTATCGAATCAATCCGTCGCTGCTGCAGCTGATGTAGAAAAATTGATTGATCGTATCCGAAGTAAGACCGTAAGTTCCGTGAATACCATTCGACAGGCAGAAGGAATAACCCGGTCAGCGGGTGAGACCCTGCAAAAGGTAGTGGAGTTATTTAATGACATCTATACACAGGTGGACACTCTGTCGGATAAGATGATATCCATAATGGACGTAGCAAACCATATCGATCAGTCTAAAAATGATACCCTTAACGCCATTGAAAGTATCTCTGCCATTGCAGAGGAGACCTCTGCTGCCACTGAGGAGGTGGATGCAACCGCACAACAGCAATTAGATTCGGTTCGTAAGATGAATGAAACCGCTGTTTCCATGAAAAATTATGTGGACGAGCTGGAG
>JAEYXC010000270.1 GCA_023428655.1 Bacillota bacterium
CCCTTTTGATTGTAGCAATATCATCGGTTATTTCCCTTCTTTCATTTTCGGATAATAAATGAGTCTGGTCCAGTTCCCATTTGGATACCGATTGCCTACTCACCTTCATGATATCAGCAAATGCTTCTTGTGATAAATTCTTCTCTTTTCTGAGCTTTTGAATTTTTTGACCTAATGACATCATGCCACCTCCAGTTCTTAGCATAACAGTTGCTACGACTGATATCTACCAAACACCGGTTGAACCTTGTCAACTAACGGTTGCAATATAAAATAATCTAAAGTACCATCACTAATTTTACTCTCTTCATACTATATCATGCTTCCAATATTTTCAAGTCAGCCATATCACAAAAAAAATTACATTGTTTGTATTGACAAATCGTATTAGATAGTATACAATCTAATTGTAATTAATTCATATACCGAAAGGATAACGCAAATGGGTTTCTATGATTATATTATGAAAGATTCCAAAGGGAGAGACGTTCCGATGAGTCACTTTAAAGGAAAGGTTCTACTCATTGTAAATACAGCCACCGGCTGCGGTTTTACTCCACAGTATCAAGGCTTACAGGCACTTTACGAGAAGCTCTCCGATCAAGGCTTTGAGGTACTTGATTTTCCCTGTAATCAATTCGGCAATCAAGCTCCCGGAACCATGGAGGAGATACATGACTTCTGCATGTCCCGATATGGAACAACCTTTCCCTTATTCTCCAAGGTAAATGTCAATGGCAAGGAGGCAGACCCATTATTTCGTTACCTGAAGAAAGCAAAGGGTGGAACCTTAGGTAGCAGCATCAAGTGGAATTTCACCAAATTCCTAGTAGACCGAGATGGTAATGTGGTGAAGCGCTATGCACCTACCGATACACCGGAGAGCATCGAGCTTGACATCCTCGATCTATTGAAATCCAATTAATTGCAGCACATAATACGAAACGATTAACCGTATTGGAATAAGCTATTACGGTTACTGTAAGAATGAGAAGTCATTTAATATATTAAATATATATAAGAAAGGAATGAGCATATGAGTTTATATGATTTTAAAGTAGTTGACAAACATGGAGATGAGGTTGCATTATCCGAATATGAGGGGAAGGTCCTGTTAATTGTGAATACAGCTACCCAATGCGGCTTTACCCCCCAATATGACGACCTTCAGGATTTATACGAGAAGTATAGCGACGAAGGCTTTGTGGTTCTGGACTTCCCCTGTAATCAATTCGGTAACCAAGCTCCCGGTACCGATGAAGAGATTTACACCTTCTGTGAATCCAATTATGGTATCTCCTTCCCTACCTTCTCTAAGATCGAGGTAAATGGTGAGAATGCTCATCCGCTATATAAATTCTTAACCAGCCAGAAGGGGTTTGCAGGCTTTGATGACTCCCACCCCATTGCTCCCAGATTAATTCCAAGGCTGGAAGCAGATGATCCCGATTATGCGAGCAAGCCCAGCATCAAATGGAACTTCACCAAGTTCTTAATTGACCGTAAGGGTAATGTGGTTGAGCGTTTCGAGCCAACAGCAGACATGTTCCTAGTTGAGGATAAGATTAAAGAGCTTTTATAAAATAAGATTCTTCTACCCTACTCTTCCATAAAAATATATAACCTTCCCAGGAACGAAAACAACCTGCATAGCAGACTTTCTCCGTGAGGAAGGAAAGAGAGAAGCCGATTGAGATATCAATTGGCTTCTCTCTTTTTTATCTTTGCTATATCATATGCTTTATCTTATGCTTTATCATATGCTTACCTTATGCTTATCTTATGCTTATCTTAAGCTTTATCTTTAGTCTTAGTTTTTGCTTTATTTTAATTGTTTCGACTAACATCAATTAATTTTTATTTATTTCGTACTGTACCTTTCACTCTCCTAGTATGTCAATTTATATTTGTGGTCACAAATACAATGGTAGTTACCAGTGATTATGTTAACAAAATCAATTCCATATTGAATAGAGCAATTCTATGGTTATGTCTGGTGTATTTAATCTTGATCATTTCTTTCATAACAGTGGAAATACTATTTGAATAATTATTAAAATCAATCCGTTCTAGTATTTAATATAACGTAGGTCTTCCGACTCATAACAAAACGACGAAGCTAAATATTTGAATTTTAACTTCGTCGTTTTATTCTGGTAGCATTATTAATGCTAGATAATAATAAAGGTGAGACAATTGGATTGAAAGCCGAATAAGATGAAAGGAAATGAAAGCTTAGAAAAAACAGAATAGATAGATAAAATAGATGTCTACATCTCAATTATTACATTGCTTTATAAGTATAGATGCTTATGAGTAATGCCCCTTATAAACTCATTTTAATATCATAATATTGTAAAAGTCAACTATATTTTTCAAATATTTTCATATTTATGTAAATTATCTAATTTTATTCTTAGGTATAAAGCACTATGCCTAGAGCATTTTGTCGATTAATGTACTTTCGGGACATTGACACCTTATACCTACTAATTATAAATCATTATGGAATAAAAATTCATAACCCTTGCAACATAATAAGGATGGTTACAAGGGTTATTTTATATCAACCATTTCCATTTAATTTTACCATTTCAATAACTCTTCTTGGATCTTAAAATGACTTAACTATTTACGTCATTATTACTAACCATGCTCTACCCCATTTGATTACTACATTAGAGAGTGTTTTGTCGGTGTTTTAAAAAACGACACTTATACGAGAACGACAGTTCATTTTCCATTAAAAGTGTCATTTTTTACTCTTTGACATTAAATTTACAGTTTAGCACTACAAAAAACCTATCAACCTTATGTGGATAGTTGATAGGCGAAAACCTTACTTATTAAATTTTAATACGCTATTTATAAAGATTGTGAATAAACGATACATCAAACTTGATTTTGACAATGCTTTAAAATTCAATCCCTGTCTTGTTTGTTACCTCAGCATGGATAGAAAAGCTTTGTTTCCCATAAACAGTTTCTAATGTGAAAATAATACCATTCTTTGAAGCTGTATAACGCTCTATTGTTTTAGAACTATCTCTGGAAAGCTCATAACCCATTTCACTAAATATCCTTTCGAACTCATCATAGGATGAATTCACATTTAATCCGTATACAGTAACGTTGAGGTCGTTGAATTCAATTGAAGTTATATATTGACCACCATCTGCATAGTCCGGCCATGCGGTAATCTTATATTTTACGTAATATTCTGGATCCACTATGTATCCAGTTTCATTTGTTTCAGGCCGATATCCTAAACCGTAGTATTGTTTAGCACCCATCCATCCAAGGATTTCATAGTAATCGGAAAAATCTTCATTTGCAACATCCTGCGTAATCCAGAACTCAAGAGTTGTGCCTTCTGGCATTTCGAGAGTTGTTTCTTTTCCAGAACACGACAAAAAACTAATAAGAAGTATTATTGACGCAAGGATAAGAGCCATTTGTTTCATGCATTATCTCCTTTAAATCTTTTTTGCCAATGCATAGCAGAGAGATCTCTGAGTTCGCAACTTCAAACTACAGCGAACCATTAATTATATTGTACCACCAAGAAAAGACAATCTCTACCTTTTTATTCCTGTAATGCTATCAACTATCAATATACAGTTTTCAATGTACTTAATTAAACAAATCTTAATTTTCACCGCTCCTTGTTCTGATCCGCTGCCAAGAGAAAATTACAGTTTAGCGTAACAAAAAACCTACCAACCTTATAATGATAGTTGATAGGTATGTACCATTATCTTAATAAATCT
>JAEYXC010000286.1 GCA_023428655.1 Bacillota bacterium
CAAGACCGAACGGGGACGGAATCACACTGCAATCCTGCGAAAATTATACAGTACAAAATTGCTTTGTACGTAGCTGGGATGACTCTCTGGTGGTTAAAAATTATACCGGTGACTCGAAGAACATCACTTTTAAGAATAATCAGCTATGGACGGATCTGGCGCAATCCATGGAGATCGGTTATGAGACCAATAAGGGGAAGAAGGAGAATGCAAAGCTCAGTGAAATTACCTTTGAGAATATCACCGTACTGAATAATTTTCATAAGCCTGTCATCTCCGTACACAATGCAGACGATGCTTTGATTACCGATATTACCTTTAAGAACATCATTGTTGAAAATGCGCAGATGGGCTCCGGTGACGGGGAGGAATTACCCTATCTCATTGACTTTAATATAGCACAGAGCACGAATTGGTCTACCACAAAGGAGCGCGGTCAGATTAACAATGTCTTGATTGACGGAGTCAGGGTTTTATCCGGGAGATTTAATGGCTCCAGAATTCAGGGCTTTGACGAGAACCATAGGGTAGAAAATGTCACAATTCGTAACCTGGAGATACTGGGTGAGAGAATTACCGGCTTTGAGCAGGGCAAATTTGAGATTGATCCGGTCACTACGGAAAATCTGGTGCTTGAATAAGAAGCATTTTCGCAAATATAAGTTCCTGCTGCTGCAGGCTTTTAGGAAGGAAGGGTAGGATTATGAAAATTGTTCGAAGAAGCTTTATTGTGCTACTGATCATAGTTAACATCGGATTATTGTATTATGCTAAAAATTATATCGTGGAGCCGCCGCAAACCATTCATCCGACCAATGTTACCATTGTAGAAGCAAGGGCACAGACCGAGGCCGAGGAGCATCCTGCATTTATCCAAGAGGAATATAAGCTGGTGCTTCCGGAGGGTGAGAATGTGGCACGGAACAAAAGCATTACCGCCAGTAGCTTTACCCAGGTATATAATGCATCAAAAGCGGTGGACGGCACCAGTGACGGACCATCTTATTGGGAAGGAACGGGGGAGTATCCCAACACCTTAACCGTGGATCTGGGTACACCCACCAGGATTCATACCATACGGCTTACCCTGAATCCACTGGCAATCTGGGGTAAGCGCACTCAGACGATAGCAATTAATATCAGCAGCGACGGAGAGAATTTTAGTGAGCTGCTTCCTGCTAAGGAATATACCTTTGACCCGGACCTTGGCAATGAAGTGCAGCTTCCCTTCGAGGAAGTGGAGACTTCCTTTGTTCAGCTGGTAATAACGGAGAACTCCGGTGCCGGTGGCGGACAGATCGCAGAATTCGAGGTATATAGTAAATAGCAATTTAATAACGCACAGAATTGGAGCTCATTCTAATTCTGTGCTTTTTTGTTGGCATGACAATAGAAAGTTCGAAGAGGCACTGTAAAACAATAAAAATAAGTAAAGAAAGCACTTACATAATAATCTTTCCATTTTCGATTAGAAGAGGATAAATGATTCTGAATAGATACTAGAAGCATTCGGATAATTAATGAATTATTTGTAAAAAATATTTTAATAGATTTTGCAAAATTTAATTGCGTAACATCTAAATATATGATAAATTATTCTCATAAAGGTGATTTTGGATCGGGATGTTGATGATAAGAGAATTGCCACAATAATAAAATTCAAGAAAGGCACGGGTGTCTAGAATGGAGACGATTTATAATGAATTTGGAGTGTTTTTTGAGGAAGAGAATAAAGAGGAGGCAGTAAAATACATCTTGAATAAGCTGCAGGCAGGGGAGATTGACGTAATTGACCTATATACCAAGATATTAACGCCTATGCTGAATCATATGACCTGTAAGCTGGCAGACAAGAGGATCTGTATTTGGAAGGAGCATGTTAAGACGGCAATTGTAAGAACAATCGTTGAAAATTGCTATTCTTACGTTATTGAGAAAAGAAATAGGTTGAACTATCCCAAACGAGGTGTGGCAGCAATTCTTTGCCCACCGGAGGAATATCATGATCTGGGTGCAAGGATGGTAGCGGATTTTTTTACGATTGGTGGTTACGATGCAATCTATGCCGGTAGTAATACACCCTATCAGGATTTCTATAATGCGGTTCATGTAATTAAGCCGGAGGTAGTGGCGATCAGTATAAGCAATTATTACAATCTGGTAGCAGCAAAGAAAATGATAGAGGAGTTAAAAAAGGCTCTGGATTATCCCTTAAAGATTGTTGTGGGTGGTTATGCCTTTCATGAGAATCCGGAGAAACATAAGCTGATTGGTGCAGACTATTATGCAGTTTCTTATGAAGACATCATAAATTTGGCAAAGGGTGAGGTGCAAGAATGAAGCTAGGATATCGTATCGCAACCAGATTCTTAAAGTCGAATCTGGGTCAAACATTTTTAATCATTTTAGGAATATCCATCGGTGTTTCGGTTCAGATATTTATCGGCTCATTGATTCAAGGGCTTCAAAAGGGGCTAGTAGAGAAGACAATCGGCGCTTCCTCACAGATTACCATAACTTCCGATACGGAGGAAGGAACAATCCGAGACTATAGGGAGCTGGTTGATACAATCCGTAACTCGGATGAGAGAATAGAAACGATTTCCGTGGCCTCGGATTATCCGGCATTTATGGAGATAAGCGAAGAAACACAATCCATACTTATCAGGGGCTTTGAACTTGATCAGGCAGATGCAATCTACCATATTTACGATCGAATTGAGGAGGGTACATATCCGAAGAATTCCGATGAGCTTATCCTGGGTATTGATCTCAAGGAGGAATATGGGCTAGCGCTGGGAGATGAGATTACTATCACAACTACTCAGCAGAAGACCGCTTCTTGCAAGGTGGTCGGCTTTTTCGACTTACAGGTTGCAAGCTTAAACCAAAGCTGGGGTATCATGACGCTTGCTTCGGTTCAGGATATCTTTGAAACCGAGGATACGGTAACGGCTATTGAGTTGCAGATTACGGAGAAGGACGTGTTCTTGGCCGATGAAATTGCTGTGAACATAGAGAAATTCTTAGATGATGATACCTTTATCATAAAGAATTGGAAATCTCAAAATGAATCCCTCCTCAGCGGACTACAGGGACAGAGCATTTCTAGCTATATGATCCAGGTTTTTGTGCTTATCTCAGTATTACTGGGGATTGCCAGTGTATTAGCGATTACGGTAATCCAGAAATCCAAGCAGATCGGTATACTAAAGGCTATGGGTATCCGTAATTCGACTACAAGCTATATCTTCCTCTTTGAAGGGCTGATCTTAGGCTTCTTTGGTGCAATCCTAGGTATTTTACTAGGGCTAGGATTATCCCTTGCCTTCACTAAATTTGCGCTCAATCCCGATGGAACGCCGGTAATCAACCTATATATAAGCTATCCGTTTATTGCATTCTCCGGGCTAATCGCGATAGCGGCAAGTATACTGGCTGCCCTATTTCCTGCAATCCGTTCCTCGAGGATCAATCCGATTGATATTATCAGAAATAATTAGGCAGGGAGGAGAAAAATAAATATGAGCACTATACTGGAACTTAAAAATGTAAATAAGATCTATGGAACGGAGATTACAAATCAAGTACTTTATGATATTAATCTTTCCTTTGAGGAGGGCTCCTTTAACTCGATTATCGGTCAGTCCGGAAGTGGCAAGAGTACCTTGCTGAATATTATTGGAACACTTGATAAAGCAACCTCCGGGGAGGTACTGATCAATGGAGTTAATGTAAAGAATATGTCCTCCAATCAACTGGCGGACTTAAGGAATAGGACCCTGGGCTTTGTATTCCAGTTTCATTATCTCCTCCCGGAATTTACGGCCCTTGAGAATGTATTAATGCCGTATCGGATTCAGAATAAAAAGATTACGAAGGATATTATCAGGAAGGCTGAGGACACAATGAACCTGGTGGGACTTGAAAAGGTTAAGAATAATCCGGCAACAAAAATGTCCGGCGGACAGCAGCAGAGAACAGCCATTGCACGAGCCTTGATAAACAGTCCCAAGATCATCCTTGCAGACGAACCCACCGGGAATCTGGATTCGGATACCACAGAAAATATCTATGAATTAATGCGAAACATTAATCAAGAGCTTGGTACTACCTTCGTAATTATCACTCATGACAGACGTATTGCGGAAAAAGCGGATCGCATTGTTGAGATTAAGGATGGAAGGATTAATTTAGATCTGAAGAAGTAGCATTAGCCTTACATCCTGACAGATCGAATTGTTAAACTCTAGTTTTCTGATAAAGTCCAATCATAACATATAAATCGTAATCATAATGCAATTAGTCCCATGTCCGGAATTACCTTTAGCCCATTAATAGCGGTAAAGGTAATTCCGATTTTTGATTCCTGCTTATCAAGTCGCATTAAGATAAACCAAGCCCAATTTCCAGAGTGGATAATGTTCTTTAAACTTACCCGGATTGTGCATGGATTATTAGATTCCGTCCATAATAGATAGGTAAGAAACAACTAACTATCGCAATATTTAAATGCGTTATCTGTGCCAAGAGGCCAGAGTGTTAAGGGTAAGCATGTGATGTGAGAAGGATGATTTAGGAGAAGACGGATATGAAAATAGGAAGACTTGGAATTGATATCGGATCAACAACAATAAAGCTGGCGCTGCTGGATGAACACAATCAATTGATATACAGTGATTATCGAAGGCACAAATCAGATATCAAGACAACACTTCGGCAATTGATGAAGGAATGCTATCAAAAGCTTGGCGAAATACCGGTACACACCTGTGTCACCGGCTCCGGCGGCTTGTCCGTCTCCAAATGGTTGAAGCTCGGTTTTGTACAGGAGGTAATTGCCTGCAGTAAGGCAGTTCAGACCTATATTCCTGAGACCGATGTAGCCATTGAGCTGGGGGGAGAGGATGCAAAGATTACTTATTTTCGAGGTGGGATAGAACAAAGAATGAACGGAAGCTGCGCCGGTGGAACGGGGGCCTTCATTGATCAGATGGCAACGCTACTGAATACGGATGCCCAGGGCTTGAATGAGTATGCAAAGCAGCATAGCATGATTTATCCCATCGCCTCCAGGTGCGGAGTCTTTGCCAAGACGGATGTGCAGCCACTGATTAATGACGGAGTCAGTAGGGAGGATATTGCTGCATCCATATTACAGGCTGTAGCGAATCAGACCATCGGTGGTCTTGCCTGTGGGAAGCCGATCCGCGGTAGGATTGCTTTTTTAGGTGGTCCGCTGTATTTTCTGTCCCAGCTTCGAGAGCGATTTTATGACAGCCTTAAACTTGAGCTTAACCAAGCAATCTCACCGGAGCATTCCGAGATTTATGTTGCCATGGGCGCAGCACTTTCATCAACAAAGGAACGGAAGATGGCATTAAGCCAGCTGTTGAACCTGGTAGAAAAAATCTCTGAGGGTACAAGGGAAGAGATGAAGTTTCTTGATCCGTTATTTACATCGAGAGAGCAGTATGAGGAATTTCTGGCTCGTCATAATCAAGCACGGGTTGAGAGAGAGAACATAAGCACCTATACCGGGAAGACCTTTCTTGGTATTGATGCAGGTTCTACCACGACAAAGGTAGCATTGATTGGAGATAAGGGACAATTATTATACTCTCATTATTGCAGCAATGACGGTGAACCACTAAAGAAGCTGGTACCCATCCTTATAGAGCTATATGAGCATATTCCTAATAAGGTTAGGATTGGAAAATGTGCAGTTACAGGTTACGGAGAAGCTTTGGTGAAGGCGGCTCTTCACGCAGATATTGGAGAGATTGAAACGATTGCTCATTATAAGGCAGCAAAGCATTTTCTGCCGGAGGTTGATTTTATTATTGATATTGGCGGGCAGGATATGAAATGTCTGAGGATTAAGAATGGGTCAATTGACAGTATTTTGCTGAATGAAGCCTGTTCCTCCGGCTGTGGGTCTTTTTTGGAGGGGTTTGCTAAGTCATTGGAGCTGACAATTGAGGAGTTTGCCAAGGAGGCCCTCTTTGCACAGGCTCCGGTGGATCTTGGTACCAAATGTACCGTATTCATGAACTCGAAGGTAAAGCAGGCGCAAAAGGAGGGAGCAAGTCTGGCTGATCTTTCAGCCGGTCTCTCTTATTCGGTTATCAAAAATGCATTATATAAGGTCATAAAGGTACGAAGTGAGAAGGATTTGGGATCGAAGATCATTGTTCAGGGAGGTACCTTCTATAATGATGCTGTATTACGCTCTTTTGAACTGATTACAGGTAGGGATGCTATTCGACCGGATATCGCCGGCATCATGGGAGCTTACGGTGCGGCACTCCTTGCGAAGGAACGATATGAGGAGGGAGAAGAGAGTACATTATTACCACAATCCGCAATTGCTGACTACTCCGTCCACGCAACAACTCAGCGTTGTGATCAATGTACGAATCATTGTCACTTAACCATTAATACCTTTACCGGCGGTGAGCGCTTTGTTGCAGGTAACCGCTGTGAACGGGGTGCCGGAATGGATCAATCCGTGTCAGAGCAGCTGCCGAATTTGTATGACTATAAATACCAAAGAACCTTTGACTACAAGCCCCTTCCCCTAGAGATGGCCAATCGTGGGATCATCGGTATTCCAAGGGTGTTAAATCAATTTGAGAATTATCCCTTTTGGTTCACCCTATTGACCAACCTTGGATTTCGAGTCATTATCTCAAATCCATCCTCAAAGAAGCTCTATGTGAAAGGACTTGAAACAATTCCATCGGAATCGGCCTGTTATCCGGCAAAGCTCTGTCACGGTCATATTATCAATCTGATTGAGAAAGGAGTCGATACAATCTTCTATCCTTCGGTGGTATATGAGAAGAAGGAGTTTTCTGAGGCCAGTAATCATTATAACTGCCCGATTGTGATTTCTTATTCCGAGGTAGTGCGAAGTAATATCGATGAGCTGAAGGAACACAACATCAGGCTGATCAATCCCTTCTTATCCCTGGATAATACGAAGAAGCTGATTGATCGACTGTACGAGGAGCTGGAAAGCTATGAGATAACCAAGGATGAGCTAAAGGGAGCGGTTCAGGCAGCCTGTGCGGAACGGGAGCATTATAAAAGCGATATCCGGTGCAGGGGAGAGGAGACACTGGCTTACCTGAAGCAAAATAACAAAAAGGGGATTGTATTATGTGGGAAGCCCTATCATGTGGACCCGGAGATCAACCATGGTATTGCAAAGCTAATTCAGTCCTACGGTATGGCCGTTTTAACAGAGGACAGTATCGCCCATCTGTCTGCAGAGCGACTGAAGCTTCGTGTGGTGGACCAGTGGGTATATAATTCGAGATTATATCGGGCCGCGTCACTGGTAGCAAAGGAGGCATGCCTGGAGTTAATCCAGCTGAATTCCTTTGGCTGTGGCTTGGATGCCGTAACCTCGGATCAGATCGCAGAAATCCTCGCAGACGACGGTAAGCTATATACGATGCTGAAAATCGACGAAGGGGCTAATCTGGGTGCTGCAAAGATTAGGATACGTTCCCTGAAGGCCACAATGGATGAGCGGGACAAGCATAAGCATCACCCCTTGCCGAGGCTGGAGGATGACGACAGGCCTATATTTACCAGAAGAATGAGGCGGACACATACAATACTGTCTCCACAGATGGCACCAATCCATTTTGAATTGGTACAGGCTGCAACAAGAGCCTGCGGTTATCATTTGGAGGTGCTTCCGGAAAAGGATCCTAGTGCCGTGGATGAAGGTCTGAAATATGTGAACAACGATGCCTGTTATCCGGCAATAATAATGATAGGACAATTGGTTCATGCATTAAAATCCGAACGGTATGATGTGCGGCATACCTCCGTGATAATCACGCAGAGTGGTGGTGGCTGTAGAGCCACTAATTATATCGCACTTTTGAAGCTTGGGCTTAAAGAGGCCGGCTTCCCCCAGGTTCCGGTCATCTCCCTTAATGCACTTGGACTTGAGAAGCAACCTGGCTTTCGATTATCGCCCCCTTTGATTAATCGATGTATTATGGCGATTGTATATGGTGATCTGCTCATGCGATTAACAAATCATACCAGACCCTATGAAGGCTTTCCGGGTTCCGTACAGCTGCTTTACGAGAAATGGATGAACTGTGCGAAGCGCAGCTTGGTTGGGGGAAGTCGTAGAGAATTTCGGAGTAACATAAGAAAAATAATTGAGGATTTTGACTGCATTGAGATTGTAAATATACCAAAGCCAAGAGTTGGTATCGTGGGGGAAATCCTTCTTAAGTACCATCCCACTGCTAATAATGACATCGTGTCAATCATAGAACAAGGAGGAGCAGAAGTCGTTGTACCTGATCTTATGGATTATTTCTTATATTCTACTTATAATACGCGCTTCCGATTCCGATATCTTGCCGGGTCGCAATTGAGTAGCAGCTTGAGTGATATTGCCCGGTCTTATATTGAGTATTATCGGAAGGTTATGCACAGGGAGCTGGCAAAAAGCAGACGCTTTCTGCCACCCACACCAATTGATGAGCTGGCTAACATGGCTTCCACGGTAGTTTCTCTTGGGAATCAAACCGGAGAAGGCTGGCTGGTAACCGCAGAAATGATGGAGTTTTTAGAACAAGGAACAAAGAACATTCTCTGTGTACAGCCCATGGCCTGTCTGCCAAACCATATCACCGGCAAGGGAATGATTAAGCCCCTAAAGGAACTTTTTCCTCAAGCCAATATTATGGCAATTGATTATGATCCGGGAATATCGAATGTCAATCAATTAAACCGCATTAAGCTGATGCTCTCGGTAGCATGGAAGGAATTTGCGGCTAAGGAGAAGTAGCAAATCAACGATATGAATACAATAGCATAACTATGATATACTCCCTTCTTAATATACAAGCAGTCACACTTGTTATTAAGAGGGGAGTATTTTTATAACCAAATATCTGTTTAACGACGGAGCATAATCAGTACAAGGATAGTATGGTATTATTCTTAAGAATGCGTTGGGTCACACTTGAAAAGGTTACCAAAATGCCTTATAGTATAAATGTATATTTGTATATCTTTCATAATATTTACATAAGGATCGAAA
>JAEYXC010000312.1 GCA_023428655.1 Bacillota bacterium
GCTTTACATCCGTTACATAGTAGATGGTAAGCTTCTTATCCTCATCTACCACTTCCTCATCCGTATCGGACTTATGGTCATGACCGCATTCGCAGTTCTCATCATGAACATGAGCCTCACCGGCCTCAGTCGAGGTTGCCTTGTCCTCCTTCTGCTCTTCGGTAGTACCCTTCTTAGCTGCAATATAATCTGCAAGAGTAATATATTTATCCTCTAAATTCTTAAAGAGAATAACATCCTTCATCTTCTCGCGGAATTTCTCATCCTTTAGGCAGCCAAACTTGATGAAGGGACTGATATCATCCCAGAATTTCTCATAGCTTTCTCTCTCCACCTTATACATTCCGGTCAGCTTATCTGCTACCTTCTTGGTGATAAATTCGGAAATCTTCTTCACAAAGCCATCATTTTGTAATGCACTTCTGGATACATTAAGCGGAAGATCCGGACAATCGATGATACCCTTTAAGAGCATTAAAAACTCCGGAATTACTTCCTTAATATTATCTGCGATAAATACCTGATTGCTATATAGTTTGATTAAGCCCTCCAGGGAATCATACTCCGTATTAATCTTCGGGAAATACAGGATACCCTTTAAATTAAAGGGATAATCCATATTTAAGTGAATCCAGAATAAAGGCTCCTTATAATCATTAAATACATCACGGTAGAACTTCTTATAGTCCTCTTCCGTGCAATCGTTGGGATGCTTCGCCCACAGGGGAGTGGTTTCATTGATCGGCTCCGGCTTCTTCTCTGCCTTTGCTTCTTCAACGGTGCCATCCTCGTTCACAGCTGCATCTACAACTTCTTCCTTCTTCTCTTCTTCCTTTGCATTGGCATTAACCAGATAGATCTCCACCGGCATAAAGGAACAATATTTCTTCAGAACCTCTCTAATTCGATATTCATTAGAGAATTCAAAGCTGGAATCATTCAAATGCAGCGTAATATCCGTACCACGTTCCGTTTTAGTACTATCACTCATCTCATATTCGGTACCGCCATCGGATTCCCAATGCACTGGAGCTGCATCTGGCTGCCAGGAAAGTGTATCAATCGTAACTCTATCTGCTACCATAAAAGCGGAATAGAAGCCCAGTCCGAAATGTCCGATAATCTGGTCCTCACTGGTCTTATCCTTATATTTCTCAAGGAATTTCTCAGCTCCGGAGAAAGCGATTTGGTTAATATATTCCTTAACCTCCTCTGCAGTCATACCAATACCGTTATCAGAAAAACGAATGGTCTTTTCCTCCGGATTAACCGTTACAGTAATCTGATAATGGTTATCCTCCGGAATATTTGCTTCGCCCATTACCTCCAGCTTCTTCAGCTTCGTAATAGCGTCACAGCCATTGGAGATTAACTCTCTTACAAAAATGTCATGGTCGGAATATAACCATTTCTTAATAATCGGAAATAAATTTTCAGAATGAATTGATAAATTGCCGCGTTCTGTGCTCATGATTTACAACTCCTTTTTCATTATTCTTTATGTAATGTCGATGCAGCTTAGATACACTCTGTCTGTCGCATTACAGTTGTACATAATCTTCAATAGATATGATAATACGCGTAAATAAAAATGTCAAGGCAAAATTAGCACTCTTCAACCAAGAGTGCTAACAACAAAATTCGATAAATTCTTTTATCCTATGCGCTTTCTACCTTTGCTTCTCTTACAAGTCCATTATGCTTCTTCGAAGGCAATCCCTTGTTCCTTCAAAAGCTTCTTCACCCAAAGATCCCATTCCTGCTCCAGAGTCTTATCCAATGTAAAGGTCTTAATCGCTGTACCGGTAATAATGTGCAGCTCATTCTTCTCAAACCTTATATTCAGGTAGAGACCGCCGATCTCCTCACTTTTCAGCCTTCCTCCGGATTGCTGCACCAGCTCTTCACATAAGGGTCTCGGCAGCTGAAATACGATTTTAAGCACCAGTGGTGTCTTATTGCCTTTAATCATAGAATAGGCAATCCCCCTTACTTCACTCCATAAAGCGCTGTGATGCTTCTCTTCACGTTCCTCCAGCTCCTCCTTTGTAAAGAAGGCCTCGTTTAATTGTCCGTTAATGGTAAAGTTAATGAAGGTGGATAACTCCATCTCCTTAAGATGAAAGAAGTCAAAGGTTGTATGAGCAAGAAGCTTCCCCATAAAAGCTTTCACCTCTGTTATAGTCACTGATATCATAAGCCACTCTCCCAATGATATTGCAAAACATGCAAAAAATGTAAAATCTCAATTGAATTCCTAGTATATTTCAAGCCGAATATCAAACAATAAGATTAGAATATTAAAAAAGGAGGTTTATTATTATGTACTTTGAACCTACCAAGAAAACCTATTACCGTTTCCCATCCTTCAGTAGTGTCAAGGATTTTGATGAACGACACTACTATCCAGATAAACCGTATGCCACCGGTGAAGATCTGCGGTATGCTTCACAGATTACCGATTATGAACCTTATCCAGACATGCTTGATTTCTAAATCAGTAAATTTATTGCAGCCAGAACCAACAGATGGGCAGGGTAAAAGATATAAAATACATATTTTATGCTTTTACCCTTTTGTCCGTTATAAAAAGCAATCGGTACAATGGCCAAAGCCGCGAAAATATTAATATACCCTAACAGATAGCCCGAGATGAAAAGCAAAGCCACACCAAGCAGCAGCTTGTTTCCTCGAAAGAGATAAAATGCAACGATTAATAAAATCCCTCTATAATCATAATCCGTCTTCAGATAAAAGGCAATCAAACCGAAAATAAGGGCTAGAAATGCGTTGAATAAATTCATCACAACAATGTTCTGATGATATCTTTTCTCAACCTCTTTCATTAAATACAAGCAAAATAAACCAAGGAATAGGGTAAAGAAGATATTCTGATGCCCAAACTCCAAAATCTTACCATCAAAGGCAAGATCAAAGGGTATCTCTGAAATCAGTGCAAAGGCACCCATTCGAAGCAAATACTTCTTTACATCCTTTGTATGATGAAAGCCTTCCACTAAGAGGAAAACAAAGATTGGGAAGGAAAGTCTTCCAATACAACGAAATACCAGATAAAGCATCGTATTACCGGGAACCAATACTGCACCGACATGATCGATCAGCATTGTGATAATTGCTATTAATTTTAAATAATAAGAATTCATATGATATCCATACCCTCTCTCCCACAAAAATCGAACCGCTTACCATTACTACATAATCTTCTCACCTGATACAAAAAACTTCAGGTAAGTCTTTCAACCCATTATCAAGCCTATGATATTTTGTAATTATTTTGTGCCAAGGATGATGTCGAATTATTATATATGCATCTTCTTCTTCAATTCTGCTTTCATATTATCCCCCTGAAACAGAATGAGCGCGGCTAGACTTATGGTACTTGTCGCTACGCAGATGACGGAAGGAAAGATTACCTTTAATACACCGGTTAATAGAAATATAATCGGAATAAAACCGAAGATAATATCGATAAAAAGGTATACAAGCAGATCCCGAACCCCAATCTTTAAGATCTTAGCAGCAATCGCCATAACAATCATTGCTCCGAAGCAGATCGCGGGGATTACAAAATCAATGGACCAGCCCAACCATCCCATGGACCAATCCCAGAGCACGGACAGAATTCCAATAACTACTACCTGCCATATAATCGTCTTAGGAATATTATTCTTCTTACGAATAATAATGAATAAGCTAATCCACATACAGGCAATTCCCGCTGCAACAATCAAAGACCATCTGGAATCCTTGGTAAAAATCATGTTAATGGCAAGACTGATAATGATAGCCACAATGGAAATTAAGATTATTACACGAATGAAAATGTTAAATTCTTGAAAAATTGTCGGTAAATTCGGAAATACCTCTTCACTTTTCTCCTCATTCTCATGAAGAATGCCTCCGCAAAGCGGACAAACCGAATAATTTCCCTTCAAAGACACCTTACAGTTATCACATTTTTGCATCTGCCCACCTCCTATATCTCTCTGTTATTGGAGGCGATGGATACTGCAACACCCTCCTGGGTTAACATACGAAAGAAATTCTTCTGGATATCCGTTCCCACGAAGGGAGAAGTAAAGCTGATTACCAACTCATCTTCAAAGGAACACATGGCAATTTGAGGCCTTCTGGCGCTGGTAAAACAATCAAAAAGATGAATATATGGGATCAGCTCCTTTGTTGCCGTGATTCTACCGATATTCGATAAGGTGGCTGTAATCCCCCTGTCACTTAGATATGTTGCCAAACGAAGGATGTAATCCTTGAGTACTAAGGGTATTACTCTCATAAATACATTATGCTCCAAGGCAGATAACCGATTGATATGATCTCGCAGTCTCTCCTCTGTAAGCTCTTTTTCAAAAGAATTCTTAACCGTTGCTATAATATCCTCCAGCTCGTCCGAGTTTTTAGCAAAATCATAGCTGATATTTACGGTGGCAAAGAAATTCCTCGCTGTAACGGACGGAAAATAGGACCTCAAATTAACCGGTACCGTCAGAATGACCGGGTATTTCTTACTTCTGTTTGGCATATCCATATAAATTGCTTTCATAAACAAAGCCGTTAAATAGATCGTTAAGGTAGTATTATGATTATGGGCAAGACCCAGAACCTCCTTAACGGACATTACTCCCTCAACAATCTTGAGTCGGTTATCAATGGAGCGTCTGCCTGAGATGCGATAAGCCCTTCTCAGTCTAATCTTATCCAAGGTCTTATCACCGTTGTAATGCTTTAGGAAGCTGTCATCCATCTTCTGGGTAAAGGATGCATCATAATCCAGTTTCGGGAGGCCATCCTTAAAATCCTCTTCATACTTTATGATCAGATAATAATATACAATTGTTTTAAGAAATCCTAGTGCCCCAGTTCCATCGGTCAAGGCATGATAGACCTCAAAATTAATTCTGCAATTAAAATAGGATACCTCAAATAACAAATTCCTACGATTGGGCTGATATAGCATACTACAGGGTTGTTTTCGCTCTTCGACCACGATGGGTTTTTCTTCGGTAGCTTCAAAGTAATACCAGAACAATCCCCGTCGCAGTACGGACTGATACACCGGAAATAAGGACAATGCCTTATCAAGGGCTTGTTGTAAGATTTCTTTGTTAATTTCCTCCTTCAGTTCACAGACAAAACGGAATACCTTGGTATCCTTTTCGCTCGTATTCGGCGGAAATATCTTAGCAGCATTATCTAATTTTAACCATTCAACCGGTCTTCTTCGTGTCATAGAGGTACAGTCCCCCTTTCCGATGTTGTTATAATAAACCTTTTCAGGAAATTTATATTATTACTTTTTCATTATTAACGATTTTTAGAAACTTTATCTTCAAATCAAGGATTACCCCTCCATTTTATTCAGGAAACGGTTCATCAGTTCATAGCTTCTTTTTACATGCACAAAATGCTTCGGTAAGGATAGGAAGCCATGTAATGCATCCTTCATTCGGTATACCTCCACCTGGTTACCGAATTCATGAAGCTTTTTGCCATAAGCCTCTCCTTCATCCCGAAGTGGATCATATTCCGCTGTGATA
>JAEYXC010000423.1 GCA_023428655.1 Bacillota bacterium
TCTCAGCTTAACGGGGTTCTCTGTTAAGTGCTCCGCTGTGTACTCTTCTTTTCATTGCCTTTACCCTGTATTTATGACAAAGTATACCATGGGTGATAGGCTTTGTCAAAGTATTTCCTTTTATTCAAAGGCTTTCAACATTACTTCCCTGAACAGGATGGATTTACAAGCTTCCTCATGCTATAATGGAACCAATTCCAACCAGATAGGAGGCTTTATGAAAATATCAATGCATTTCCTTAAACTACGCCGATGCATCCCATATCTCATACTGATCAGTATATGTGTACTGTTTGTCGGCTGTCATACGAAAGAAGAACTTTCGTCTGCAAAACCCACCGAAACACCAAATCAGGTTACGGTCGAGATCACCCCTACCACCGCTCCTTTAAAGCCCAGTGCAGCACCTACGCCGACTACAATTCCTGTGATTGAGGAAGCCTACTCCTTTATCAATGAAGAGGGCTTGAACTTAGAAAGCAGAATCAATCCCCCTCAGGGTTATTCCCGTGTGTCCTCCTTAGAAGGCGAACTCACTTATTATATGCGTAACCTTACACTCAAAAGTAATGATAGCACGCTAATGCTCTATAACGGATCCCCAAAATTCAATCAAAACAATCATGTCGCCATCTTTGATTTAAGCCTCGGTGACAGGGATTTACAACAATGTGCGGACTCATTAATTCGGATTTATGCAGAATACTTCTGGTCCATAGAGGCTTTTGATAAGATTAACTTTCATCTGACCAACGGCTTTTTGATGGAGTATACAAAGTGGCGGGAAGGTTATCGGATTAAGGTTGACGGTAATAAGGTTAATTGGGTGAAATCTGCTTCCTATGATGATTCCTATGAGGAATTCCTTCGATATCTCAATATGGTATTTGCTTATGCCGGCACCTTGTCCCTCTCTGCCGAATGCGAAAGTATCTCTGTAGAAGAACTTTTACCGGGAGACATGTTTCTAAAGGGCGGCTCCCCCGGCCATTGTGTCTTGGTCGTCGATATGGCCACGGATCAGGAGGGCAATCGTTGTTATCTCCTTGCTCAAGGTTATATGCCTGCACAGGATTTCCATGTGCTAAAGAATCCGTTGCATCCTGAGGACCCTTGGTATTATTCCTCTGAGATAAGCGAACAGGTTCATACCCCCGAGTGGCAGTTTGTCGAGGGCTCCGCTGCACGGTGGATGGATTTTCCCTTAGATGGGTTGGATGAGCTTGTCACCGCTCATGAAGCTGGTTCAGAAAGCATTCCGGCATGGTCTCAAGTTCAAAGCGAAGAAACGGACCCTGCCTCCGGCGTCACCCTCCTAGCCGTAGGAGATAACCTGATTCATATTGAGGTTGTTCAGAGCGGGATGCAGGAGGATGAAAGCTTGAATTATGACCACCTTTATTCTAGGCTGAAGGACGATATTTCAGCTGCCGATATCGCTGTTGTGAATCAGGAAACCATCCTCGGTGGCAATGAATTTGCCTACTCCGGTTATCCTAATTTTAACTCTCCGACCCAAATCGGAGACGCCTTGGTGGAGGCGGGATTTGATGTAATACTCCATGCAACGAACCATACCATGGATAAAGGCGTAAAGGGTGTGGAAAACACCTTCGCCTACTGGAGGTCGAGACCGGAGATTCATGTTCTGGGCATCAACGAGTCGGAGGATGCCCGTAATGAAATAACCGTCATAGAAAAGAATGGGATAAAGCTGGCCATGCTCAACTATACCTATAGCCTGAATGGCTACTCTCTTCCAAAAAAGCGGCCTTATCTGGTGAATCTATTGGACAAAGAAAAAATGGCAAAGGATATACAAAAAGCGGAGGAAATCGCTGATTTTACTATTGTATTCCCTCATTGGGGGTCCGAATATGTATATGAAGCAACTGCCATGCAGAAGGACTTAACCAAATTCTTTTATAAACACGGTGTCGATCTGGTTATCGGTACCCATCCCCATGTTATCGAACCTGTTGAGTGGATCGAGACGGATCCGGATCATCGTATGCTCGTATACTACTCCCTGGGAAACTTCTTGTCCTATCAAAAGGAAGCTCCTCGAATGCTTGGAGGGATGGCTGAAGTCACAATTCATAAGAATAAAAATGGCGCCTATATTAGCAATGCATCCATCACACCGATCGTAACGCATTATGAACACGGTCCGAGAGACTTTCATTATGGGATCTACAAACTTACGGACTACACGCCGGCTCTGGCTCAGGTACATGGAGTCTCCGACATCGCCAAGAATGGGGCAATGGATTACCAGACCACTTATGATCTGGCTAAGAAGGTACTGGGGTCCTGGTTTCCTTACTAGCTCCAGGAACACAAATAAGGTTGGCCAAAAAGGTATATCACAATTGATATACGTTCTAGCCAACCTTACTCTAAAATCTTCTACCCTCTCGCTTCCCCAACTTCTTCCTCTGGGTAATACCTTCTCCAGTACTAACCTTTTCAAGATTATCAAATTTTAGTCAAATTGTCAATGCTTT
>JAEYXC010000466.1 GCA_023428655.1 Bacillota bacterium
TTTTGCTTAAGTAATAGCATAAGCATAGGTTACTAATATAGATATTGAGGTGAAGAGATGGCTAAGAGAGTACTTGTAGTTGATGATGAGAAGTTAATTGTTAAGGGAATTCGTTTCAGCCTGGAGCAGGATGGGATAGAGGTAGATTGTGCCTATGATGGGGAAGAAGCCTTAGAAGCAGCAAAGAAAAAGGAATATGATGTCGTGCTGTTGGATGTTATGCTTCCGAAGCTCACCGGGTTTGAGGTATGTCAACAGATCAGAGAATTCTCGATGATGCCAATCATTATGCTGACAGCAAAGGGTGATGATATGGATAAGATTCTGGGCTTAGAATACGGTGCAGATGATTATATTACCAAGCCCTTTAATATCCTGGAAGTGAAGGCGAGAATAAAAGCCATTATTAGACGCAGCAATAAAAATTCGTCGTCCGGTAGCTCGGATTCTAAGACGGTTGCTTTTGGTGAGATGAAAATTGACTGTGAGAACAGAAGAGTATATATCTCAAGCAAAGAGGTTAATCTGACTGCAAAGGAGTTTGATTTACTTGAGCTTCTGGTTTTTAACCCGAACAAGGTATACAGCCGTGAGAACCTTCTTAACATTGTTTGGGGTTATGACTATCCGGGTGATGTCAGAACCGTTGACGTACACATTCGAAGATTGCGTGAAAAAATTGAAAGCAATCCAAGTGAACCAAAATTTATACATACAAAATGGGGTGTAGGATATTTTTTCCAGAATCAAGAGTAAATTACGATTATTAAACAGCATGAGAGTATACCTTCTGGTTGCTTTTATCATTCTCGGTATAGTACCACTGACGATCTTTACAAACATCTTGTTAAATACCTATGAAGAGAAGGCAATCAACAATCGAAAGGCCGAGCTGCAAAATCAAGGCTTTATGCTCTCGAATATGCTTTATTCAAGAGGTTATCTGGCAACCGGTAAGGATTCGGAGGTAGATTCGGAGGTGTCGAGACTCTCCGATATCTATCGAGGAAGAATTATTATCGTGAATGGCAGTTTGAATATTGTTAAGGATACTTATTCACTGGAGGAGGGAAAATACCTGATCTCCGAGGAAGTGATTCAGTGTCTGCAGGGGTCAGGTTCGAAGTATTTCCATGATCGGGAAACTCATTATATCAAATTAACCTATCCAATCACCCATAATGACAACAAAGAGGTTATGGGTGCTATTGTTATGAATTTTTCTACTAAGGATATTCAGAGTATCCGAAACAGCATGGAGCAAAGAGTAGTATTATTTGCAATTATTCTGGGATTAATCATTGTTGTCTTTTCCATCTATTTTACCGGCGTATTGTCAAAGCCCTTAACCAGTGTCGTAAATTCCATCGATCGAATTTCAGATGGCTATATGAATGAAAGTGTGACAATAAAAGGATATAACGAGATTAAGAAGATATCGGATTCCTTCAATCATATGATTAACCGGATGCAAAAGCTGGAGAACTCAAGACAGGAATTTGTATCCAATGTATCCCATGAGTTAAAGACGCCAATCACCTCCATTAAGGTATTGGCTGATTCCCTTCTGATGCAGGAGGATACACCGATTGAATTATACCGGGAATTTCTACTGGATATTACGGACGAGATTGAGCGTGAGAATAAGATTATCAACGATCTGCTGTCCTTGGTTAAGCTTGACAAGACCTCGGGGGATATGAATATCTCGCCCATCAATATCAATGAATTACTGGAGTTGATTCTAAAAAGGCTTACGCCGATTGCAAAGAAGCAGAGCATCGAAATGATTTATGAAAGCTTTCGGCCGGTTATTGCCGAGGTGGACGAGGTTAAGCTGTCCCTTGCAATCTCCAATCTGATTGAGAATGCAATTAAATACAATACTCCGGACGGCTGGGTCAGAGTATCCTTGAATGCAGATCATAAATATTTCTTTATAAAGGTCTCGGATTCGGGAATCGGTATCCCTGCAGAGGCTCAGGATTTTATCTTTGAACGTTTTTACAGAGTGGATAAAGCCAGATCCAGAGAGACCGGCGGTACCGGCCTTGGACTTGCAATCACAAAGAATGTGATACAGATGCATCGTGGAGCAATCAAGGTTTATAGTAAGGAAGGGGAAGGTACTACCTTTAATGTCCGTATTCCTCTTAATTATATCGTGTGATAGGAAAGCGGAATGGCGATATGTGTATGATCGTACTCTTTTCTCCATGGAGTGACTTTGATCACATATCTACAGTAATGCCAGATAATGTATTTTGAGTAACGGAGGTAATGATGAAGAGAACCCACATATTAATGACAATACTTCTTATGGTTGTTATTTTGGCTGCATGCGATAAAAGGAATAATACCTCCGAGCAGGGTACCGAGGTATCCATCTACTATATTGATTCCAAAACCTCCTCCTTGACCAGTGAACCCTATAATATGATCAGTGAAGACAGGGATGAGCAGATCGAAGAGCTCCTATATATGCTTAAGATCAATCCGGATAATCTTCTTTATAAAAGTGCATTAACCGACCTAGTAACTGTAAAGGAGTTCAGCTTTAACCAGGATAGCAGTCTGACCATTAATTTCGAGTCCAATTATCATGAGCTGACTGGTATCAATGAAGTCCTTTGCCGTGCGGCTATTGTTAAGACAATTACGCAGATTCCCAGTGTGGAATTTATTCAATTTGCGGTCAATGGTCAGCCTTTGATGGATTCGAGCGAGAATCTGGTAGGTATTATGACGAAGGAGGATTTTATTGACAATACCGGAACGGAGACTAAGGTAAAGCTATATTTCACCAATGCGAAAGGAAACGCTCTGGTCGATTATGTTACCGATATCACTTATACCGGGACGGGGTCGTTGGAGGAGATGGTTCTTAAGGAGCTTATGAAGGGACCTTCTCAAATCGGAATGTACCCCACTATTCCCGAAGGAACCGCTTTGCTGCAGGTGGAGATGAAGGAAGGGGTCTGTTACGTGGATTTGAACAGTAAATTCTTAGATAAGCTACCTGATCTTAAGGATGAGATCGTAATTTATTCCGTAGTAAATACCTTAGTCGAATTACCTTATATTAGTAAGGTTCAATTCCTGATTAACGGTCAGGTACAGCCCACCTTCGGAGACGGAATTCCTTTTGATGGCTTCTTCGAGCGTAATCTGTCCTTAATTGACGAGAGCTAAAAGGGGGGGAAGCATTTGGTCAAACGCCCGCTGGTGTGGATTCTGGGGGCATATCTGGTTGGCATCGGTCTTGCCTGGCAGCACCAATCAGTAGTCATAATAGCGATCGTCACATTGATTTGTTATTCCATGTTATACTTTGATCTGCGGTATCATAAGGAGAAGTGTATCCATAAGAAGCAGATACTTATCTGGCTATTACCTCTCTTTATGATCCTTGGTTATATTGTGATGGAGGATCAAAGTCGATTACCCAAGCTCTATTATGACTTTGAGCAAGAAATACCCTGTGAGCTTACAGGCCGGATTAGAATGGTGGTTAAGAAGCAGCAGGGACAAGCCCTCTATGTAGAAAATAATCAAATCTCTTTATCAAATGGAGCCATTTATCCATGTGAAAATGTATTGGTTCAAACTTCTGACAATTCTTTGTTTCGTATCGGTAATCAGATCACGGTTCAAGGAACTCTGCAAAAATTCAAAAAGGCCACAAATCCCGGCCAATTCAACGAGGAAAATTACTATAAAACATTAAACATTGACTTCAAACTGATGTCAAAAAGGATTATTATCACCGATACGGACTTTTCTGTCTATGCGTCCCTTCTGGAGGATTTAAAGCATCGCTTAATTAAGGTTTATGAGGATATCTTGGAGGAAAGAGAAGCGGGGACGTTGACTGCCATGCTCTTAGGAGAAAAGTATCTATTGGAGGATGAGGTAAGGCAGCTATATCAGGAAAATGGGATTTCCCACGTTTTAGCCATCTCCGGTCTTCATGTGTCCCTAATTGGTATGAGTATCTTCCGGCTACTGCGAAAATGTAAGCAATCCATCATTACGGCAACAATCTTCACGATCCTCTTCGTTTATAGCTATGGTGTTATGACCAATTTCAGTGTATCAACGAATCGAGCCGTGGTGATGATGATAGTCCTGCTTTTGGCGACACCAATCGGTAAAACCTATGATATGCTTTCGGCTACCGCACTGAGTGCCTTTCTTATTTTACTTCAAAATCCATTCCAGCTTATGAGTGCGGGCTTTTTATTATCCTTTCTTGCTGTCATTGGAATTGCAGTTCTTCTTCCGTCACTCAAAAGGCTTTTTCCCGGTGATAACATAGTCAAGGATGGAGTATTAATCAGCAGCAGCGCAATGATTGCAACGACTCCGGCTGTGCTATCTTATTTCTATCAATATCCCCTTTATGGTATCTTAACGAACTTAATTATATTACCCTTTGTGACAGTATTAACCCTGTCCTCCCTTGTTGCCGGTCTTCTTGGTATCCTATCCACGGATATTGGGGTCTTTGTAATCGGAGGTGCCAATTACATACTTAAGCTCTATGATCTGGTGTGTGAGAAGATGCGGCTTCTGCCCAATCATTTGATTAATGTGGGTAAACCAAGTCCTTTATTAATTGCCCTATCCTTCCTTCTGATCGTGCTTTTTATATGGTTAAGTAATAAATATCATAAAAAATACCTCATAGTAATCTTACTGCTATCCCAGCTAATCTTTTTTTGTCCCACCTGGCAGCATAACCTAAGAATTACGCTATTGGATGTTGGACAGGGTGATGCCATTTATATGGAGAGTAGGTTGGGAACAAGCTTCCTGGTGGACGGCGGAAGTGGAAATGTAAGTAGGGTGGGAACCTATCGGATTGTCCCATTTCTTAAAGTACTGGGGAAGGATAAGCTGGATTATGTCATCCTAACTCATACGGATCAGGATCATATCAATGGGGTGATCGAAATGCTTCGTCAGAATCTCGTTCCTATCGGCTACCTGATCCTGCCGGTTATTAAGGATAAGGATGAGGCATATCGTTCCCTGGAGGCCCTGGCACAGGAGAGAGGGATTGGTGTGCAATATATGAAAGCCGGTGATTATATCAAGGAAGGATTGCTTCAAATAACCTGTCTGCATCCGTCCTTTGAGGATGCAGGGCTAACCTCCAATGCGGGCTCAATGGTACTCTGTGTTACTTATGGTGAATTTGATATGCTTTTGACCGGGGATCTTGAGAAGGAGGGGGAGAAGCGATTACTTACAAGGCTTTTGAATAAGGAGTATTATGAAGAGCTGGGAATATCTCCGGTCATTGATTATGACGTCCTAAAGGTGGCTCATCATGGATCGAAATACTCAACAACAGAGGATTTCCTGAAGCTGGTGCAACCGGAGTATGCACTGATTTCCTGTAGTAAGTCAAATCGCTACGGACATCCCAGTCCTGAGCTGCTGCAGCGACTATCCAAAGCTGATTGCAGGGTTTGGATCACCTATGACACCGGAGCGATTACGATTCATACGGATGGGAAGGAGCTTTCCCTATGTCCTTATCTAGAATAAACCCTGTGGAAGCTTTGGAAGCTTCTTTATGCATCTTCAGATCTTTACTGATAGGTGGAAGGTCTCTGATTGCATTTCATATTCTTTACTTATAAAATTGCATCTTTCAGGTAATCATATCCTTAGCAAAAATGAATGGAGTAAAAACGTCTATGGCTCTGTTTATTCCTCAGGCGCTGAAACATCCTGAGAGTTAATCTAAGCAAATCCGATGCCGTGTCCAAGTCAGAGGTGTATGCTATGGCAACCGAATGAAATATTCTTTACATAGCTGACAAAAGGTGGTAGGCTGATTGCAATAAATAATTCATAAGGAGAGGACACATGAATACACTTGAGATAATTCCTATTAACGATCATGTATGGCGATTCCATGAGAAGAATGAGTTCAGTCCGGTGGATGCTTATTTGGTATGCGGAGAACATAGTGCGGTGATGATCGATGGTCTCTGCGAGGTTGGTGGAGTTTATAAGAAGGCCCGTGAGATTACGGACCTGCCCTTGTCTATGATTTTAACCCATGGACATGGAGATCATGCCGGTGTTGGAACGGACGAATTTATAGAGGCCGGCTGTGATGTCTATATTCATAAACAGGATCTGTGGATGCTGTTGGAGGATAAGCCGGGAGCGAATTTAAGCAATGTGAAGGAAATTGTGGAGGGACAGAAATTCGATCTTGGAGGGATATGCCTGGAAGCAATCTACATACCCGGACATACGGCTGGAAGTATCGTTCTTCTGGATCGAAGAAGCCAGCTTATGTACACCGGGGATACCATCGGTGCCGGTATCTACTGGATGTGGCTCGAGGAGAGCATTACCCTAGTAGAATATGAAAAGCAGGTAAAAAGACTTCTTGAAGTGGCTAGGGCATACCCGGAGCTGGTGATTTATCCGGGTCACATTCATCAATCAAAATCACAACTTGGGATCGATTATATCGAGGATATATTATATATCACCGAACAAATTATCTCCGGAGCTATGGTGGGGAGAGAGGTAGAGTTTCGCTTTGAAGAAGGTGGGGAGCTTTATCATTTTTATGAAGTGACCTATGGAAGGGTTCGAAGCTATTGCTATGATACCAATAAAATCAGATAAATGAGGTGCTCATGTCAGCTTGCAGAAGGGGTTATGTTCCTACGGATGAGAAAGAATTTAGTTGCGAGAGCCAAAAGATATTAAGGAAAGCACAACAGGATCTGCTCTACCTACTGGACCAAGGATATAGGATACAGGGGGCTTCTACCTTTGTTGGAAATCACTATATGCTTTCTGAACGGCAAAGGCTGGCAATCGTTCGGGCTACTGCCATGACAGAGATATTAAAGCTCCGGGAAGAAAAACGGCTAACGAAGGAGCAGATAGGAAGTAAGCTGTTATTTGACGGGTTGAATGTCATTATTACCCTTGAGGTAGCCTTATCAAATTCTACGCTAATTCATTGTATGGATGGTACGATAAGAGATTTGGCAGGGTTACGCGGTACCTATCGTCTGATTGATAAGACCGATATTGCTATCCGATTAATCGGTGAGGAGCTATCAAAAACCAAGGTGGAAGAGGTGATCTTTTATCTGGATGCTCCGGTTTCGAATACCGGTCGATTGAAACAGAGGCTCCTTGAGTTATGGAAGGGTTATCCATTTCACACCGTTGTAGAGCTGGTGGATAATGCGGATGTAATCCTCAAAAAGGAAGCAAATGTGGTTACACAGGATTCCATTATAATCAACGAATGTGATAGCTGGGTTAATCTTACGACTGAAATCATTACCAATCAAATGCAGGCGGTTAGGCTTGTTGAATTAGGGTAGAAGTATGCCCTCCTAAGAAAAATTTACGTTGTAGGTGCTTCATAGGGTGATGAGGGTGTTGCCTTAGGGTTATAGGTTTGTTACAAATGGATGGGTAATGGATGGCGAGAAAGAAGGATATGCCTTTATTCATAGGATGGCTGATCTCGTTTTGAGGACTTTTATTTCCTTGCTGAAGGATAAGATAAAACGATAAGGGTTACATATATTGTAGGGATGGGGAAGGAACTCCTCATCCTATCTTTTTCTTTACAAATAGGATAATTCGCCTATAATTATATTGTGTAGCAACAGAAGTATTTTGCTTGTTATTATAATAAAGATAGTGAAAAATATATATTTCAGACGGTAATCAAAGGAGGACCTCTTATGATTTTAAAGGAAATGTTAAAGGATTTAGAATATACATGCGTTCAGGGTGATGATAGCTGCTCTGTCAAGGAATTGGTTTATGATTCGAGAAAGGCAGCAGAGGACTGCGTGTTTGTATGTATCAGCGGAGCAGTATCGGATGGGCATGCCTATGCAAAAGAGGTGGCAGAGAAGGGAGCTACCGCGATAATCGTTGAAAAAAACGTTGAATTACCCCCTGAAGTTACCGTGATTTTAGTAAAGGATACCAGACTGGCCTTGGCTTATATGTCAGCAGCATATTTTGGCCATCCTGCCAGGAAGCTGAAAACCATCGGGATTACCGGCACAAAGGGCAAGACGACTACAACCTATATGGTTAAATCCATTCTGGAGAACACCGGTAAGAAGGTCGGGCTCATTGGAACCATCGAGACGATTATCGGTGACGATGTGATTCCGGCCAGCAATACAACACCGGAATCCTATCTGCTGCAGCAGACCTTTGCAAGGATGGTTGAGGCGGGATGTGAGTGTGTGGTTATGGAGGTTTCCTCCCAGGGTCTGAAGCTGAACCGGGTGGCGGGATTTACCTTTGATTATGGTGTTTTCACGAATCTGGGGGAGGATCATATCGGAGGAGCCGAGCATACTGATTTTGAAGATTATCTTACCAGTAAAAGTAAACTGTTCAAGCAATGTAGACAGGGCCTTATCAATATAGACGATGAATACGCAAATCAAATTCTGGAGGGGCATACCTGTGAGGTAGAGACCTTTGGTTTTAGTGAAAAGGCAGATATTCGTGCGGTCAATGTGAAGCTGCTTCAAAAGCCAGGTTTTTTGGGGATTGCATATCAGGTAGAGGGATTAATGAAGCTTGAGGTGGAGATGAATATTCCGGGGAAATTCAACGTATATAATTCCTTATGTGCGATTTCCCTTTGCAGACATTTTGGTGTAAGTAAGGAAGAAATAATTAAATCTCTTGGAAATATATACGTGAAAGGCAGAGTAGAGCTGGTACCGGTTTCGAAGCATTTTAGCGTGATGTTGGATTACGCGCATAATGCCATGAGTCTGGAAAGCCTATTGTCCACGCTGAAGGAATACAATCCGAAGCGTTTGGTATGTGTCTTCGGATGTGGTGGAAATCGATCAAAGAGCAGGCGTTATGAGATGGGTGAGGTTTCCTCCAGACTTGCAGATCTCACTATTGTAACCAGTGATAATCCTCGTTTTGAAGAGCCTCAGGATATTGTGAATGATATTCTGGTGGGGGTTAAGAAGGGTCCTGGTAAATATGTGGAGATAATCGACCGGAAGGAAGCAATCCGTTACAGCATTGATCACGCGGAGGAAGGGGATGTCATCGTCGTCGCAGGCAAGGGACACGAGGATTATCAGGAGATTAAGGGTGTAAAGCACCATATGGATGACCGTGAAC
>JAEYXC010000468.1 GCA_023428655.1 Bacillota bacterium
TTGATGAGTTTATTCAGGGCGCCAAGGACGGCTTTAAGGTCGTATTTGATATTTTACCCACGTTGATCGGTTTGATGGTCGCTATAGGCATTTTACGTGCTTCTGGGACCCTTACAATCCTGTCCGATCTACTGCGGCCATTGACAGAGCTTTTGCATTTTCCGTCCCAGCTGGTTCCGGTGGCCATAATTAAGATGTTCTCTTCCTCGGCGGCCACCAGCTTAGTGCTTGATATCTTTAAAGAATACGGACCGGATTCCTATTTGGGGCGCCTGGTGTCCGTCATGATGAGTAGTACGGAGACAATATTCTATACACTGGCAGTATATTTTATGGCGGCCGGTGTCAAGAAGACCAGGTATACCTTACTTGGGTGTCTACTTACGACACTGACGGGAATCATAGTAAGTGTAATAATGACGAAGCTGGTATTCTAGCAGTTGGTTGAGGAGTAGATAAACAAAGCGTTGTTGTACTTGCGTTTTCGTCTATGATAAGATAAAGGTACTTAAGGTAAGCGAGTTCTTATTTACTAAGGATAATTAGGAGGGAAGTACATTATGGAAGAATATGCTTTCGGGAAAAGACTGGCAGCTGTAAGGAAGGAAAAAGGGTTAAGTCAGGAACAGTTGGCTTCCCGCTTGGGGGTAACTCCCCAGGCCGTATCAAAGTGGGAGAGGGGAAACGGATATCCGGACATAGAGATGCTTTATTATCTTTGTGATATCTTAGAGTGCTCCTCCGATTACCTGATTAGTCGAATGGAGTATAGGGTAAAGATAACGGAGGACAATGATAAGGAAAAAGAGTCAAAGCTTCTTGATCAGGTTCTGGCAGAGCCTCTGGTACTTGAAGCAGGTGAGGGCTATCTTTCGCTGCTGGAGGAAGCGTTTATGGAGAATTTTTCGGCCATTCATAGGTTAAGGGAGGCGATGGCAGAAACATATGGAATCTTGCTTCCGGTTCTTCGTATTCGGGATAATTCCAAGCTTAATGAAATGGAGTATCGTATCCTGGCTTATGATGAAGTTATTTACTCCTTTCAACAGGATAATAGTAAGGACATAACCTTTGAGGATATCTGTCGGCAAATCGAAGCATCGGTGACGGAGCATTTCGATTGTATATTTAACCGGCAAATGCTACAGCTTTTACTGGATAATGTGGAAAGCAAATATCCGGCAGTGATAAAGGATGTGATCCCGGATAAGGTTCCTTTTTCCACACTGCAATTGGTTCTGTCTGGATTAGTGAAAAGAAAGAGATCCCTTCGAAAGCTTGTCAAGATAATTGAAGTATTGGAAACAGAAATAGAAAATAGTACGGACAGTGAGGTGTTAATCGAAGCGGTCCTGACAAAGCTTTATGCTTAAACGTTTTCTTTATGAGGGTACATGATGGTCATGTATCCTTTTTAGTGGAAAAGGTTTATATATTATGCGAAAAAGGATATAATTAAGATGGATTGTATCGTTAAGAACGATAATACTTTTACGGAGGTGATTTTATGTCATTGGTTGGTGCATTCATCGTTCCTCATCCACCGCTCATCGTTCCTGAAGTAGGGAGAGGTGAGGAGAAAAAGGTCAGTAGGACAATTCAGAGCTATCATGAGGTTGCAAGGAGAATCGCCGAGCTGAAGCCGGATACAATAATCATTACCTCGCCGCATTCCATTATGTATTCGGATTATTTTCACATCTCACCGGGAAAACGAGCCAAAGGGAGCTTTCGTAATTTCAATGCGAAGGAGGTAGCCTTTCAGGTTGAATACGATGAGGAGTTTGTCAACTCCTTGGAGGCCTGTGCGGAGCGGGATGGTGTAGAAGCAGGGACCCTGGGCGAGAAGAATCCTGAGCTTGATCACGGTACGATGGTTCCGCTATATTTTATTAACCAATATTATAAGGAGTATCGATTAGTAAGGATTGGTCTCTCCGGCTTGTCACTGCCTCTCCATTATAGGCTTGGAAAATGTGTTGAGAAGACGGCCAATAAGCTTAATCGAAGGATTGTATTTGTGGCAAGCGGTGATTTGTCTCACAAGCTGAAGGAGGACGGGCCTTACGGCTTAGCACAGGAGGGTATAGATTTTGACCGACAGATCGTAGAGGCCATGAAGGAGGCAAATTTTCTAAAGCTTATGGAATTTAATCCGGATTTTTGTGAAGCCGCTGCGGAATGTGGTCTTCGTTCCTTTGTTATCCTGTCAGGAGCTCTTAACGGCAAGGAGGTAGAAGCTAATTTCCTGTCCTATGAGGGAACCTTTGGGATTGGCTACGGAGTATGTGAATATAAGCTTACCGGCGATGCACCAAAGCGTGATTTTGAGGCGATATTCACCCAGAAGCAGAAGGAGCTTGCTAGAGAGCGCCAGAAGCTGGAGGATTCCTATGTCCATTTGGCTAGGCAGTCACTGGAGACATATGTCATTACCGGCCAATATGCGAAGCTTCCGGAAGGACTTCCTGAGGAGATGTATCATCATAAAGCAGGTGTATTCGTATCTCTTAAAAAGCATGGCAGTCTGCGAGGCTGCATCGGTACCATCAGTCCGGTTACCATGAGCATTGCTGCGGAAATCCTCCGTAATGCGGTGAGTGCGGCGGTAGAGGACCCCAGATTTCCTCCGGTTACAAAGGAGGAGCTGGATGAATTGGTCTATAGTGTGGATGTTCTCTCTCCCGCCGAGCCGATCAGCTCCATGGAGGAGCTGGATGTGAAGAAATACGGTGTTATCGTAAGTGCCGGCAGGAAGAGAGGCCTTTTACTTCCGAATCTTGAGGGTGTCGATACTGTAGAGCAGCAGGTTGCTATTGCAAGGAAAAAAGCAGGAATTTATGATAATGAGAAGATATCCCTGGAGCGTTTTGAGGTGGTGAGGCATCAATGAGAACAGAATGTAGGATATGTCCCCATCATTGCAGGATAGAAGAGGGTCAGCTTGGATTATGTAAGGCCAGAACAAATCGTAAGGGGGAAATCATCAGTGAGAATTACGGTAAATTAACTGCGGTTGCCCTGGATCCCATCGAGAAAAAGCCTCTCTATCATTTTTATTCCGGCAGCAGGATTCTTTCCATCGGAAGCTACGGATGTAATCTTAATTGCCCCTTCTGTCAGAACTGTGATATCTCCATGGTGGGTAGGAAGGAAATAGAGACAGAGGAGGCTACAGTGGAGGAATTGGTGCGAAAGGCAATGCTTTTGCAACCACGCGGAAATATTGGCATCGCTTATACCTATAACGAGCCCTTAATCGGCTATGAATTTGTCAGAGACTGCGCCAAGGCAGCAAAGGAACGGGGATTAAAGAATGTTGTAGTTACCAACGGATATATTTGTGAAGAGCCCCTTATGGAGCTCTTGCCGTATATTGATGCCTTTAACATAGACCTGAAGGGTTTTCGAGAAGAATTTTACCATAAGCTTCGCGGTGATCTGGCTACCGTAAAGAGAACCATTGAATTGGCAGCAAAGGTCTGTCACGTAGAGGTAACGACATTGATTGTACCCGGTGAGAATGACAGTGAGGAGGAAATGGCAGAGCTATCCGGCTGGCTTGCCGGTATAAGACCGGA
Organism: Bacillota bacterium; assembly: GCA_023428655.1. GTDB lineage: Bacteria > Bacillota > Clostridia > Lachnospirales > Lachnospiraceae > Mobilitalea. Next base: position 3,582 of record JAEYXC010000468.1, read on the forward strand.
TCTGCCACTCCATATTTCGAGGTTTTTCCCCAGATGGAAAATGCAGGACAGGGAGGCTACTCCGGTGAAGCTGGTATATCGTCTTGCCGAGGTTGCGCGAGAAAGGCTCCAGTATGTCTATGAAGGGAATTGTTAATACCGAAATAGAGTTTTAGCAGAAGGACCTGCGTATGAAGCCTGTACTGCGAAATATATTTCAAAATAAAGGTTTATAAATTATCCGGTACACATAATACAGTAAAAGTTCTCCATACTAATATAGAATCGATGTCATAGAATCGGTGTCTCAGAGACGAATAATTATCGAACATTAGATACTCGAATTGGCCCGTGAAAGGAGTTAGTATGGACAAGAAACAGAATGAAAAGCTGCATCAGAAGAAGGAACAGGAAAAGTTCAATAGTGTTACCAGCTCAGTGAAGCCGGAGAACCAGAACCAAACGCATAATGCACGTAAGGAAGGGGTCGGGAGACAGAACAATAAGTATCGTGACGAATAAAAGGTTTCGAAGGTCTTTGATACGATACATGGAATTGGAATTTGTATTCTGTCGGCACATAAAGCTTGCCTGCGGTAGCACAAAGGGACTCAGATTCTATCTCTTTAGAAGGAGGCAGATATTTGAGTCCCTTTGTAATGCTTTGTAATGATAGGGCTGTGGTTGGTTTATAAAGGTTATGTGCTGGGGTTGTTACGGTGGCATGTAAATTACGGTTATTGACATTTACCGGATCAGATGTTAACATGACTTCATCACAATTATCATGATTGATTATTTGTAATAATATTTACTGATGAATTCATTGAAATAATTACATAGTATAATAACAAAAGGGAGGGGAGCTACATAGAATGAAATGAGATTGTGATATAGGCACCCGTTCACAAGATCAACCCAAGATCTGATTAACAGAAATGTTTAAATTAGCGCCATGCACCTCCATTGGGAAATGTAGTTTGGAGGTTAACGAGGTAGAGAGTTAGCGAAGAGTTCGGCGGATGCTCTCTCGTGCTCTTGGGCGTGTGATATGTCGAAAAAACCTATTGGTAACGATAGAACAACAGCGGCATAACCAAGAAAATGAATTAGGTGGAATTCTGACTTTGTACCTGGCTGCAAAGCTTTATTTCGCTGCGAATTCATCCTATGAAGCAAACAAAAATGAAAAAGAGGCTTCAATAAATACGCTATTTTTATGCCCATTTTTGGGTTTTTATCATTATGCTAAATTATTTGGAACTGCCGGAGGGCAGGATGGAGGATTATTATGTGTGGAATTATTGGTTATACAGGTAGTCGTGAGGCTAAGAATATATTATTGGGAGGCTTAGCAGCTTTAGAATACCGCGGATATGACAGTGCAGGCATTGCACTTTATGATCAGGGAGAGGTTCAAACGATAAAGACCGTAGGTAAGGTGTCAGAGCTTGCTGCGAAGGCAACAGATGCGGCATCAGTGAAGGGTACCTGTGGTATCGGTCATACAAGATGGGCAACTCATGGCGGTGTTACGGATATCAATGCCCACCCGCATACCCATGGGAAGGTAACACTACTTCACAACGGGATTATTGAGAATTATCATAACCTGGAGGTGGAGCTTGCAAAGACCGGTAGATACCCTGTCTCTCAGACGGATACCGAGATTGTTGCCATGCTCCTTGACAGCTTATATCAAGGAGATGCCATCGATGTGATTATCGAAGCAGCGAAAAGAATAGAAGGAGCATATGCCTTCTGTATTCTCTTTGCCGATGAGCCGGAGGTAATCTATTCCTTACGTAATGCCAGCCCATTGGTTGCATCCCATGTAGAGGATGGCTCTCTTATCGCCTCCGATCTGGTTGCTTTAATGGATTATACCAAGGATTACTTCGTATTACCGGAGCAACACATTGCCATTCTTACCAAAAAGGGTATTAAGGTTGTTGATTTTGATAAAAAGGTAGTTGAGCCTACCATGCTCCATGTAAGCTGGGATATTACTGCAGCGCAGAAGAACGGATATCCGCACTTTATGTTAAAGGAGATCTATGAGCAGCCGGATTCCATTCGCTCCACAATTACACCTAGAATATCAGTGAATAATTTGCCGGATTTTAGCGTGGATCACATTCCGGATGAGATGTTTGAGAAAGTAAACCGTGTTATTGTCGCTGCCTGTGGCACAGCAATGCATGCCGGATTAGTGGGAAAGGCTATGATTGAGAAGCTGATCCGTATTCCCGTTGAGGTTGAGATTGCCTCCGAGTTCCGATATAAGGATCCGATCATGGACCAAAACACCCTGGTAATCCTGATCTCCCAGTCCGGAGAGACAGCGGATACCCTCGCTGCACTACGCCTTGCAAAGGAGGCAGGTGCAACCACACTTTCTGTGGTCAATGTAAAGGGCTCCACCATCGATCGAGAAAGTGACTATGTCCTTTATACTCATGCGGGACCTGAGATTGCTGTTGCCAGTACCAAGGCTTATACCGCACAGCTATCCTGTCTCTATCTGTTAGCCTTCAAATTTGCGCTAATTCG
>JAEYXC010000035.1 GCA_023428655.1 Bacillota bacterium
AGAAGAATGTCCTCGAGTTTCAGGAAGTAAATGATTTCTTTGCAGACATGGAGCTGGATCCGCAACGGATAGAAAAAATTTATGATTTTCTGGACAAGCACAATGTAGACGTACTGAGAATCTCCGAAGAAGATGAGGAGGACATTATCCTAGAGGGTGATGAAGATGCCGAACCCCTGGATTTGACCATTCCCGAGGGGATCAGCATAGAAGATCCTGTCCGCATGTATCTGAAGGAAATCGGCAAGGTCCCTTTACTGAGTGCTGATGAGGAGATTGAGCTGGCAAGAATGATGGAGGACAGAGAGGATGACTACGCCAGAAAACGTCTGGCTGAGGCAAATCTTCGTCTGGTCGTCAGTATTGCGAAGCGTTATGTCGGTAGAGGAATGCTATTCCTGGATTTGATTCAGGAGGGTAATCTTGGTCTTATCAAGGCAGTAGAGAAGTTTGATTATCGCAAGGGTTTCAAGTTCAGTACTTATGCTACCTGGTGGATCAGACAGGCTATTACAAGAGCAATTGCAGACCAGGCTAGAACAATTCGTATTCCTGTTCATATGGTGGAGACCATCAATAAATTAACCCGAGTACAGCGTCAACTTCTACAGGAGCTGGGGCGTGAGCCTTCCCCCGAAGAAATCAGTGAGGTTATGAATATGCCGGTGGATAGAGTTCGGGAGATACAGAAGATATCTCAAGAGCCTGTTTCTCTTGAGACCCCCATCGGTGAGGAAGAGGATAGCCATTTAGGTGACTTTATTCAAGATGATAACGTACCGGTACCAGCAGATGCTGCGGCCTTTACATTGTTAAAGGAACAGCTTGTGGAGGTTCTGGGAACCTTGACGGAACGGGAACAGAAGGTACTTAGACTTCGTTTTGGTTTGGATGACGGTCGTGCCCGTACCCTGGAGGAGGTAGGTAAGGAATTTAATGTAACCAGGGAGCGTATCCGTCAGATCGAAGCAAAGGCACTTCGTAAATTAAGACATCCGAGCCGAAGCCGAAAGCTAAAGGATTATTTAGAGTAAGTAATAACGAAGGTATGAAATTGTAATTCGCACGGATGTTTCTATTGGTATCATAACTAAGGGCTGTCAGTATGCTCCTTTTCATCGGTATGTAGGTGCCGATGAGAAGGTTGATATGGCAGCTTTTTCTTATACTATGCTGTATAATTTCGGTGATGCTAACTCTCCGGAATGTTAAGTCGAAGGAAAGCAGGTAAATCTTATCTGGAAATTAGTCATAAAAAATGATAATATGGAACTACTTATAGTGCAAAGGTTCAAATGGATCAGAAGGTTTTATTTCATATTATGATTATCCAAACGGCTAGGTATAGTATCAATGGATTTCAAATGTGTTATGAAACAATTCGATAAGAAATATGTAGGGAATATATTTAGAAACGGAGAAATGTATGCAGCTATCAAAACGCTTACATGCGGTAGCCAGTCTAATTACTCCCGGGAATAGAGTGGCTGATGTAGGCTGTGACCATGCCTATATCTCCATCTATCTGGTAGAGAAGTCATTAGCGAAACGGGTTATTGCCATGGATGTTAATCAGGGACCCATTGACAGAGCAAAAGATAATATTGAGAAATTTGGATATGATAATCAGATAGAGACTCGTAGGTCCAATGGGTTGGAGAAATTGCAGGAACAGGAGGTGGATTCCATCCTAATAGCTGGGATGGGAGGAGTCTTAATGATACAGATACTTGAGGAAAAGCCAGAACTAGTCCAGCAGGTGAAGGAGTTGATACTGCAGCCACAGTCAGAAATCAACAAGGTGAGGCAGCTAATGCAGGAGCGTGGTTTTGTGATCGTCGCGGAAAAGATGGTTAAGGACGAAGGCAAATATTATATGATGATGAAGGCAGTCCCCCAATCCATGGTGTCCGAGACCGAAAAGTACTTCCTATCCAAGAAGGAGCATTTTTATTATGGAAGGCTTTTGTTGGAGGAAAGGCATTCGGTGCTAGAGGAATTCCTACGATGGGATCTGGGGTTATGTGAGAATATCCTTTATAATCTGAGGGCTGAGGGGACAGAGAATGCGAAAGCAAGAGAGAGAGAGCTGAAGGAAAGGATTGATATGATTTACAGTGGTCTGGAATACTATAATTAAGAGAAGAGGTAAGAGACATGGAAGGAAAGCAGATGAACATTAAGGTAGAAATCAGCGGTAAGGAATATGAATATCCCAGCGGTATTTCGCTTTTTGATATCAGCAGGGATTTTCAAAAGGATTATAGCAATCAGATTATCTTAGCCTTTGTAAATAGCAAATTACGTGAGTTGTTTAAGAAGGTAAATGAAAGCTGCTCCATACGTTTTGTTACTGTCGCAGAGGATGCCGGACATAAAACCTACCAGCGTGGGATGGTTTTGATTATGCTGAAGGCAATATATTCCGAATTCGGGAATGAGAATGTAGAAAAGGTATCCGTAGAGTATGCCATCAGCAATGGCTTGTATTGTGAGTATGAGGGAAAGGAGCAACTGACCGAGGAGCGCATACAGGCGATCAAACAACGTATGATGGATATTGTTAAGAGGGATCTTCCCTTCGTGAAACGAAGTATCGGCACGGATGATGCAATCGAACTTTTCCGTAAATATCGAATGTATGATAAGGAAAAGCTATTCCGTTATCGAAGAGTATCCAAAGCAAATATCTATAATCTGGATGGCTTTGAGGATTATTATTACGGTTATATGCCACCGAGCTCCGGGATGCTGCGTTATTTCAATATTCAAAAATATGACAGAGGGCTACTGTTATTATTACCAAATAAGAGAAAGCCTACTGTTGTGGAACCCTTTATTAATCAGCCTAAGCTCTACACAACCCTAAAGGAAGCCAATCAATGGGCGCAGATGATGGAAATCCCCAATGTAGGTGCTCTGAATGATGTGATATCCAATGGTAAGCTAAATGATTTGATCTTGGTTCAGGAGGCTCTTCAGGAGAAGAAAATTAGTGAAATTGCAGAAAGCATCAAGAATTCTGGCGGTAAGAAATTTATTATGATTGCAGGTCCTTCCTCCTCCGGTAAGACGACTTTTTCCCATCGTCTTAGTATTCAGCTGAAAGCTCATGGGCTTAAGCCACATCCGATTGCTGTAGATAACTATTTTGTGGATCGTGAAAAAACACCAAAGGATGAGGAGGGTAATTTTAATTTTGAGTCATTAGAAGCCATTGATCTTGAGCAATTTAACAAGGATATGACGGATCTGATGAATGGAAAGACCGTAGAATTGCCGATATTCAACTTTGCAAGCGGAAAGCGGGAATATAAGGGTGATTTTCTGACCTTAGGCTCGGAGGATATCTTAGTGATTGAAGGGATACATGGACTAAATGATGCGCTTTCCTATTCCCTGCCACGAGAGAGCAAGTTCAAGATTTATATCAGTGCATTAACCCAACTTAATATCGATGAGCATAATCGGATACCTACGACGGATGGACGTTTGCTAAGAAGAATGGTACGGGATGCCAGAACAAGGGGTGCCTC